>JAESUN010000264.1 GCA_016763045.1 Opitutaceae bacterium
AGTGGCTGCAAAGTTCTGTTTCTATCGCCTTAACATAATTAACATTAATCTCATGGCGAGACTGTCCCCTTTCAAACTGTTCCTTAGCTAAATTCAATAAAACATCTAGTGCGTCATCAGGCGAATTAACATCAGGAATGGTTGTAGATAAACCTCTTTGTTCTTTAAATGCCTGCGCGTAATTTCTTAAAACATTTGTATCTGAATTTGACAAAGAACTTGATAACTTCCAAATTGGTATCTTTTTTTCTTTAGTTGATTGTAAACTTTCAGACATCGACAAAAATGGAAATATTTTAAATAACGCAGCATGTACTCTTTGATGACCGTTTTCTTTGATATTCATTCGTTCTGCACTTGCGGTCTCGGTATCTAAGATAAAATATAGTGGCTTGGGCAAAGGCTCTCCTTCTCTCCAGCTACTTATATTTAGAGCTAATTGAGCCGTGTATAAATAGGCATATAACTTTAAAAACTGTGGTAATACGCCAAGAAAATATTTTGGATGTTCACTCAAAAACAAGAGGTCACTACCAAAGGCATTAGAAATAAATGGCAAGTAGGCTTCCTCTTTAATTACCTTCTTTGATGATTCGGAGTAGTCACTATTCTTAATACTGTCCTGAAGTTTATCGATAATTATTTTTTCTAAAAAATTATGCTGAATAACCGTCTCTTTGTTTATAAAAGTATCCTGTAAAATACTAGAAAACATTTCTCCTAAACGAGCATTTGGCGTATTTCCTTTCACTTTTTTCGCCTTAAACAGGAGCAATTCGGGAGCTATATTAAAAAGGCGCCCCTCTGAGAAATACATTTTGTCTATGTATTTAACAAACTCAGCATTATCTAGTTTTTCATTAAAACTCTTTTCACAAATAATTTTGAATTCTTCGATATCATCAATCAATAGCTCTTTCCTATAAATAAGTTTGATCACAAATCCAATAACAGCATCCCAGTCAAACACCCCAGCCCTGTCTTTTGTTCTTACTGGAAAATAGCTATTTAATGTGTTCTTCGCATTTACAGCATCAACTGACTGAGGCAAGTCATCCTTAATAATTGCCATATCTATACTCCACTTACTTCAATATCATCTTTATCAACTTGCTTTAACTTTATCCTTAAATTATCAGCATGTAAGTACAAAGTGTTTGATGCATTTGCGATCTCAACTATTTGGTCCACAATTTCATCCAACAGAACAACTGTGTTTTTATCATGCTTATTTGGTCGATAACCCCTGACTATCCGATACATTAAGTCCAGTAAATTTATACTAATCGGAATAGGTTCAAGCAGTTTATCTGCCACCTTAATATAAGCATTAAAATAGCCCAGTTTTAGCTCTTCTGATTTCTTGATAGCGCCATAGTCAGCACTTAACTCTAACTCTGCTGTTAATTTCCAGTTACCGTGAGCTGAAATAAAGAACTCATCTTTATGTAAATTAGTGGCATTTCTATTTGCATAGAGATTAATCGATGTCAGCACTACATTTTTATAAAAGTCTTTTAATTCGGCTTTTTCTGTTAACCCACCTTCATAATTATTATTCAAATTCCAAAACTTGGCGTAATTTCCAATCAGGGAATTATTAAATTCTTGTCTAAACTTATGATGGAAATTATTCGAAAATTTTAAGTCTTTAATGAGATAAAATAGCCTGACCAATGAATATTTAGTTACTTTTTTACAGTCATAACTTATTTCGAATTCAAGTAAATCCGTGGAGAACTGCTCGAAATCTTCAGACGGTAATTCCAGTTGACGTTGAAGTATGAACATATCTAAATTTTTACTTCGAATTGCGCAGGGGTCAAAATCTGTGATTTTCATACCCAGTTCATTGTCACTATTATTAAACAGATTATCAAAAATATAATCAGGGCCTGTTAACAATATATGAATAAAATCAAGCAATGATCTTGCTGTTATAAACTGATCTTTTTCTAGCCTAGCCCTTAATAAAAGTTCGAGAATAACATCTTGAACCTGTGCAATAGAAAGTAACTGGTAATTAGTACTAAGCATCCTGTCACCATTATCTACCCCTTGCTTATACATCCTAAAAATCGGGTTCTCATCTGTATTAGCAGTAACTTTAGATAATAACTGTTTCAAAAAATCAGAAGTATGAACATCTGTTGATAAATCAAATTTAGGGAATGATTCGAAATCAAGATAATAACAAGTAGTTTGGTCGGCTTTTTTTGTATTAAGGAATTGTTTAATTGTTTGGCGAATATCAACATGTTGCCATGAACCTTCTTCCGCATAATTTCCCAACATACCAATATTGATGCCTACAACTAAGGGACGCCCATCTTTTTTATGTTTAGAAAACACCTCATCCAGCGTATCTATAGCTGTATTTTTAGGATGAAAGCTGTGCGTCGCATCCAAGTGAAAATCTATGGTTTCACTATATTGATGATTATACCTAGTCATAATTTCCGACTTCCCATCACCACTACTTCCACACAAGAATAATATCTGCCTCGGTGCTAAGTTACTAATTTTGTTTCTGAATTCACGTTCAATATCTGTTTCTACAAAAAGATACTCTTTTAAAGCATCTAATTCAGGAAAATTAGCCCTTAAATTTGTTGTAACCGCATAAGGAGAAGATTTTGATAGTGCAGATAGTCCTTCGCGTAGCTTCACTTTACAGTCCTTTTATATTATTAATTTGGTGTAATAAAATCATTCTTATAAGAATCCGTACAAAACTTGCCCATACAAACAAAAGGAAGTTATAATTAACTTCCAAGACGCAATCACTTACTATTAATTAACTTCCAATCCTGGCTTATTACCATGAATAATTTTGAATTTACCCATTCCTTCCCGGCTGTAAGAGGCATACAAGCTGGTAGACCTTGTTATATAGCTATGTGCCCAATGCGGCTTATCCCCACCTTGTTCCAATTTAACGAGGAGGAAGTACCACCAGAACTACGTGCTCAAAGAACAATTAATAAAAGCAGGATACCAGAAATCACTTCTTACCTTGTTGACAACCCTTGTGACTATACCCTTTCCTCTTTGACCGCATCAATCAATGCTATGGTTAATTTTGAACCTTTAGGAGATACGGGCGTTGGGCAAAACATGGGAACATTACTTATTCCTATGAAGGCTCAAATTTTAATCAATGACGGCCAACATCGTAGAGCATCTATAGAGCAAGCCATTAAAGAAAATCCAGAGCTTGGTCACGATAGCATTTCAGTTCTTTTTTTTATTGACGAAGGGCTTCAGCGTAGCCAGCAAATGTTTGCTGATTTAAACAAACATGCCGTTCGCCCCAGTGATTCAATTAGTACACTTTACGACTATAGAGATTCACTTTCTGGATTAGCTCGTCATTTATCAAATGAAGTTAATGTATTTTCTCGCATGGCTGAATTAGAAAAGTCTAGCATATCTAACAGAAGCTCCAAGTTATTTACTTTAACTAGTATAAAAAATGCCAGCAAAGCGCTTTTACGAAAAGGCGGGAAAGATTTAATTTCTGAAGAAGATAAATTAATTGCTACTGATTTTTGGACTGAAGTTACTCAAAATATGCCTGACTGGGTAAAAGCTAAAGATAAAAAATTAATGACTTCCGAATTACGTGAGCAATACATTCATGCGCATGGCGTAATGCTACAGGCAATGGGCAATATTGGTGCTGATTTATTAAGTAATTTTGAACCTGAATGGAAAGGACGGTTAACTAAATTATCGACAATTGATTGGTCACGACAAAATATAGACTGGGAAGGACGTGCTTTAGTTCATGGGCGTGTTAGTAAAGCTCGCTCTAATGTTCTGTTAACTGGCAATTACATTAAACAACATTTAGGTATTAGCTTAAATGACATTGAAGAAAAGTTAGAAATAGAGTTTCAATCATGAACGAAGAAAGCTTCATTTATTCAAATCATCAAGCAATGATTGATGATTTATCCATTGCTGACAGCAAACTATCTGATATTGTTGAGGAGATAAAAACTCTATATTTAGCAGACCAACGACCCTGGATTATTGGCTTCAGTGGTGGGAAGGATTCAACTACTATTCTTTCTTTAGTTTACTGTGCTTTATTACAACTGCCGAAAGAAAAACTTTCCAAGCATATTTATGTAGTTTCATCTGACACCTTAGTGGAAACACCTGTTGTTGTTGATATGATTTTATCTGTACTTGATACTATTAATGCCCAAGCAATAGCTGATAACTTACCTATTACGGCACATCCTGTACGCCCAAAACCGAATCAAACCTTTTGGGTTAACTTATTAGGGCGTGGCTACCCTGCTCCGACGCAAACTTTTCGTTGGTGCACGGAAAGAATGAAGATCAACCCTGTCAGTGAATTTATATTAGATAAAGTTGCCGCCTTTGGTGAAGTTATCGTAATTTTAGGGTCTCGTTCTTTAGAAAGTAGCTCAAGAGCTCAGGTTATTGCTAACCATCAAATAGAAGGCTCTTTGTTAGCTAGACATTCTTCTTTACCGAATGCTTATACTTACATGCCAATAGCTACTTGGTCTGCCGATGAAGTTTGGGAATACTTAATGAGTGCGCCTTGCCCTTGGAGTGGTACTAATAGAAAATTATTTGAGCTCTATAAAGGTTCTAATGCAGGGGAATGCCCGCTAGTTGTCGACACCAGCACTCCATCATGCGGCAATTCGCGCTTTGGCTGTTGGACTTGCACTGTAGTCACTAAAGATAAGGCTATTGAAGGATTGATCCAAACTGGTGAAACA
>JAESUN010000265.1 GCA_016763045.1 Opitutaceae bacterium
ATGACAATGAGCGATGTTCCGGCCTTGAATGCCGGATTGAATGCAACTGCGACAATCCTGATGACCATTGGGTTTTTCGCGATCA
This sequence comes from Opitutaceae bacterium, assembly GCA_016763045.1. Taxonomy (GTDB): domain Bacteria; phylum Verrucomicrobiota; class Verrucomicrobiia; order Opitutales; family Opitutaceae; genus NORP342. The sequence continues at coordinate 86 of JAESUN010000265.1, forward strand.
AACAGAAAAAAGTAACCCTGCACCGTGCCTGCATGGGGACAGCCTTTCTCGTCTCCATCATCTTTTTGATCGGCTATGTATCCCACAAAATCTACATGCAAGGAGTTCATACCCCCTTTGGAGGTGATGGAATTTTGCGGATCATCTATTTCGTGATGCTCGTCACGCATATCATTTTGGCGATTGCGATCGTCCCTCTCGTCCTGACTACTCTCACCTTGGCCCTCCGGGGAAAATTCGAACGCCACAGAGCGTGGGCCAAATGGACTTTTCCTATCTGGTACTATGTTTCTGTAACGGGAGTCCTCATTTATTTTTCCCTCTACCGTTGGTTCCCGGCATAAAATGCTTCTTTTCTCTTCCTAATACTTCCTATTACCCCTTTAACTATTTACTTTCTTCTGATTGCCATGTCTGGCGTTTCTTTCGCATTTATTGTCCTTCAATCGTCGTTAATTATACAAGAAAAGGAATTCTCTCTCTGACTTAATTCCCTCAACAACTCTTTCATTCTAACCATTTCAAGATAAGCACATCTACAAGCTGAGCATAAACAGCTATTTCCTGTTTGACATTCAGAGGGATGCAAAAGGATAAATGCCGCTTATTTCCTCAATTCACGCTCTTAATAAACCTATGAGATTTAGGAACTTCTTAACCTCTTCTGTTCAAAAGTCAGGAAAAACTTTTTCCAAAGCATTGATTGTCCTTCTGTCGCTGGGTTCTGCCCAAGCTGTATTCGCAGAGGATCAAACAACCGAGCACGTCGATGATCTTGTCCGCGGTAAAGATCTTTATTTCCTCTGTATGTCTTGCCATGGTAAAGAGGGACTGGGAAATGAGTCCGTTAATGCGCCCGCCATCGCAGGTCTCCAGCGCTGGTATGTAGAAGCTCAGATTCATAAGTTTAACGATGGCCATCGCGGCCTCCATATCGATGACTTACCGGGTATGCAGATGAGACCAATGGCTCTCACTCTTTTTGTTAACGAACACGACAAAAGAAACCCCAAAAAAGGCCTGAGCGAACGAAATGTCAAAAACGTCGCCGCTTACATCGAAACATTAGCAGGAGAAATCCCAGCAAGAACGATCGAAGGTGGTGATCCCGAAAAAGGTAAAGCCACATATGCGATCTGTATGGCATGCCACGGTGCGGATGCAAAAGGAGTTCAACTCCTCAATGCTCCAGGCCTGACGTATCTTCAGGATTGGTATATCATTCGCCAAATTTCAAATTTCAACAGCGGTATCCGAGGATCAAGCTCTGGTGATATGACAGGAATGCAAATGAAGCCAATGGCCATGATGGTAGCGGATGAAGAGACGCTCAAAAACGTCATCGCCTACATCCAAACTCTTTCTAACGAATAAGCACGAAAAACCCTTCATCCTATGAAAGACCAAGAAGAACTTCCCGATATTATTTCCCGGAATCTATTCAAAATAGTTGTCGTCTCCTGTTTACTATACGCCATCCCCGTCTTTTTGGTCATTCTATCCTGAACCCATAACGACTCTAAAGGAGTTCTTACTTTATGCTTACATATTTCATCGAAAACGCCTCCTCCTACGGGCAAGATATCGACTCCCTCTTTTCGTTGGTAACTGTTCTAGCAGGATTTTGGTTTATCCTGGCAGAACTGGTCCTCTTCTACTTCATCTTCCGTTTTCGGCGGAAGAAAGATAAACCAGCCCAGTACATTACGGGTGAAAAGAAGAAAGAGATGAAGTGGATCAAAATCCCCCACCATCTTATCCTTGTTTGTGATGTCTTCATCGTCATCGGCGCCATTTATGTCTGGATCGAAGTCAAACAAGACAGCCCTCCTATCGATGAAGAGATTCGCATCATCGGACAACAGTGGGCCTGGAGTTTTGTGCAACCGGGACCTGACGGACTCCTGGATACAGATGACGACATCTCAACTGTTGATACGCTCCATATAAAGGTAAATACGGTCTATCGTTTCCACCTAGAGTCCGAAGATGTGATGCACAGTTTTTCCGTCCCCGTTTTCCGCCTAAAGCAAGACGCGGTTCCCGGCAGAATAATTACGGGTTGGTTCGAAGCAATCAAAGAAGGTGAATTTGACATCCAATGCACGGAAATGTGCGGAATTGGCCACGGTGTCATGGCAGCCCGTATCATCATCGAATCTGAAGAAAAACATAACGAATGGATGACAGCGAGTACATCCAAAGCCAGCTCAACCGAGATGTTGGCCGATACCACTTCCAAGAAAAATAAAACCCGGCAAAAACAAAATGGCTAATTCTGGCTCAAGCGAAGATCTTTCTCACGCACATACTGAACACGATGCTCATCACGAAAAGATGAGTTTCTGGAGTAAGTATAGTTTCTCCACTGACCATAAGGTCATCGGTATGCAGTATATGTTTACTGGTATGTTCATGGCCCTCATCGGAGGTTTCATGGTCTATGCATTCCGTATGCAGCTAGCCTTCCCAGGTGAAGCTGTCCCTGGTTTTGGTATCGTCTTGGCCAATGACTACAATGCTTTGGTAACAAACCACGGCACAATCATGATTTTCTGGGTAGCGATGCCCATTTTGATCGCAGCTTTGGGAAACTTCCTCATCCCTCTGATGATTGGTTGCGACGATATGGTTTTTCCGAGAATCAATCGACTCTCCTACCAGATCTTTCTTCTCAGTGCTGTCATCTTGATCGCTTCGTTCTTCGTTCCTGGTGGTGCCTTTGGAGGAGCCTGGACCGCCTACCCTCCACTGTCAGCCCAAGCCAAGTATAATCTGACACCTTTAGGAGCACCCATGTGGTTGATTGCAGTCGCCCTCGAATTCGTCGCCTTCCTCTTGGGTGGAATCAACTTCATCACCACAACGATGAATGCTCGAGCTAAAGGGATGAAGATGTATGACATCCCCATCATCGTATGGATGATCGTCATCGCGAGTATCCTTTTCATGGCCTCTGTTGGTCCACTGATCGCTGGAGCTGTCATGCTCTTATTTGATCAGACGCTCTCTACGAACTTCTTCAATCCGGAAATGGGTGGAGATCCAGTTCTCTGGCAGCATCTATTCTGGTTCTTCGGTCACCCTGAAGTTTATGTGGTGCTACTTCCCGCAA
>JAESUN010000266.1 GCA_016763045.1 Opitutaceae bacterium
GATATTTATATAAAAGAGCTGCCTCAAAAGCCTTCAGAATAAAAGTCTTTGGCCATAAGCGCACTAAATGTGTTCCGCCACTTGCAGAACACTATTTTTTTCATACGATTTCACCTATATGAAAAAAAGTTTACTACCATTCCTTCTCTTTCTCTCTCTGTTTTTGGCCGCCTCGTCTTTTGCCGGACAAAAAAGATTTGCCGCCATTTCACAGGATGACCTGGCCAACGCCATTGCCGAACAATCGGTAACAGTGATCGATGTCAATGGTACCAACTCATACAAAAAAGGCCATATCCCAGGGGCGATTGATTACCAAAGCAGTCAGAAAGACTTAGCTGGCTTATTGCCCGAGGATAAAGCGTCTCTCATCGTCGCATACTGTGCCAATGAAGCATGTGGCGCCTATCAACGAGCCGCCAAAGCAGCGGTTGAACTAGGCTACACCAATGTTGCGCATTACCCAGGAGGCCTCCAGGGCTGGAAAAGATCCGGAGCAGACGTCGAGACAGTTAAAGATTCCTGAAAAGGACAGACTCTGGATTTGCATCAGAGTTTTTTGGGGGAAGCCCGGATATTTTATCCGGGCTTTTTTCGTTTATTCGACGTAACCCGTAGGATGTGCTTCATGCCATCGCCACGCGGTTTCAACGATCGACTCTATCGTCGAATGCTCAACCTTCCAACCAAGCTCGTCCTGAGCTTTGGATGAATCAGCATAAAGGGAAGGAGGATCACCGGCACGTCGCGAGCCTTCGACTAGAGGGACTTTCTTTCCGCTTACTTTCTCTACTGCTTGGATGATCTCCCGCACAGAAGTTGGGCTTCCTGTTCCCAAATTGTAAAAAAGACCCGTCCCCGGTTTTTCAAGTTTATCAAAAGCAGCAATATGCGCACGGCTCAGATCATCGACATGGACATAATCCCTCAGACAGGTGCCATCGGGAGTGGGATAGTCACTGCCAAAAAGAGTTATTTCAGGGATTCGGCCTTGAGCTGCGTAAATGGCCAAAGGAATGAGATGAGACTCTGGATCATGATCTTCACCAATGCTACCATCCTCAGACTCGCCAGCGGCATTAAAATAGCGAAAACAAGCAAAGCTCAGACCATGAGCCCTTGAAATATTCTTCAGCGCATTCTCTATATCCAATTTTGTCTGCCCATACGGGTTGATCGGGCACTGTGGAGTTTTCTCGGAGATAGGTAATTTTTCAGGGGTGCCAAAAGTAGCGCAAGTAGAGGAGAAGACAAATTTCTTCACACCATGTTTCACCATTGTTCTGAGGAGGTGAAGCGTCGCAACCGTGTTGTTAAAATAGTATTTCAGGGGATCTGTGACGGATTCACCCACATAGGCAAACGCTGCAAAATGCATGACCAGCTCAACCTTTTCCGTTGTCAGGATTTCTCCCACGACTTTTTCATCACCCAAATCCCCCTTATAAAACGGAATTTCCGGCGAAAGGGCGGCTCGGTGGCCAAAAACAAGGTTGTCCAGCACGATGGGCCGATGTCCCGCGGCCCTCAGTTGTCTCACACAATGACTACCGATGTAACCAGCACCACCCACAACAAGAACATTCATGGATTCTTTGTATTGAGTTGACCTCAGGCATGGCTAGACAAAAAGGTATCAGTTTTGAATTTGATGGGGAGCTTCCCGGAATATATATTTTTGCAATGGCACTTAGTAGAATAGTGATAACTGGCGTGGGCCTGACAGCCCCGAATGGTAATGATATCGGTGAATACCGGGCAAACCTCCTTGCGGGCAAAGCGGGCATTCAATTCATGGATCTGCGCTACATGGGCACAGTCCCCGCAGGAATCTGCAATTACGACGCGCTCAGATACCAGAAAAAGAAGGAAGTCCGCATCGGAACCAGAGCGGGAAGTATTTCCGTCTATTGTGCGAATGAAGCCGTAAAGCATTGCGGGATCGACTGGGAAACAATGGATAAGAGCCGGGTAGGCGTCTACGTAGGCACGACGGAGCATGGAAATGTCGAAACAGAGAACGAAATTTTCAATATTTCCAAATTTGACTACGATACCAAGTTTTGGTCTCACCATCACAACCCCCGCACAGTCGCTAATAACCCAGCGGGAGAGGTCTCGCTGAACATGAAAATCACCGGGCCCGCCTATACCATGGGGGCAGCCTGTGCTGCCGGAAACATCGGCGTCATCCAAGCGACCCAGATGCTACGCTTGGGAGAAGTTGATTTGGCGCTTGCTGGGGGCGTTTCCGAAAGCATCCATACCTTTGGTATTTTTGCGGGATTCAAGAGCCAGGGTGCATTGGCGACTCATGAAGACCCGATGAAAGCCAGTCGCCCCTTTGACGTAGATCGTAATGGCATCGTCGTCAGTGAAGGTGGCTGCCTCTACGCACTGGAGAGACTCGAGGACGCCGTTGCCAGGGGCGCAAGGATCTACGGAGAAATCGCAGGCTACCATATTAACTCCGACGCAAGCGACTACGTGCTTCCGAATCCGACTCGCCAGACAGAATGCATGGGCAAAGCCCTCGAAAGAGCAGGAATGGCCGCCAGTGACATCCAAATCGTTAACACGCATGCCACCGCGACGCCTCAAGGCGATATTCAGGAATGTATCGCCATCGCCAAAGTTTTTGAAAATTGCCCCAATACCTACATCAATAATACAAAAAGCTTCATCGGGCACTCCATGGGAGCCGCCGGAGCCCTCGAATTAGCGGGTAATTTACCCTCTTTTGACGACGGAATGGTCCACGCAACGATCAACCTCGATAACCTCGACCCAGACTGTGCTCTGCCCAATTTGGTAGTTAATGAGCCTCTTGCCATAAAACAGGTTGACGCAGTTTTGAATAATTCCTTTGGTATGCTCGGAATTAACTCCGCGTTGATTGTAAAACGCTACGACGCTTAAGAATAAAGATACTAGTATGACCAAAGACGAATGTAAAAAATTGGTTCTCGACATCATTGCTGACATTGCTCCGGACGAAGATCTGAGCAATGTGAAGTCTGATGTGAAACTACGGGACCAACTGGAGCTCGATTCGATGGATTTCCTCGATATTGTGATGGAACTCCGTAAACAACACAGCATTGAAGTACCAGAAGATCAATATGAGCAACTGGCTTCTCTCGATAGCTGTGCTGAGTATCTGACTCCAAAATTTAACGCTCTTGTATAGCTCTTAGCAGGCTGTATCATAGACTCGACATTAATGGCCCGGTTTCCGGGTCATTTTTTTTGGACAAACCCATGGATTCATCTGAGTGAAAGGGGATTCCTCTTTGCTTCTCCGATTTAGGTCTTTTAAGATTCTCCCGGATACACTTACTGTTAAAGGCTATCCTTTCATCACATTCATATGAGCACTACAGAACATTACGACGTCGTTATCATCGGGGCCGGCATGTCTGGACTGGCCGCTGGTATACGGCTCGCTCATTTCGGCAAAAACGTCTGTATCTTTGAGCGGCATAATGCGGCAGGAGGATTGAACAGTTTTTACAGCTTTGCAGGGCGTAAGTATGATGTCGGGCTCCATGCCATGACCAATTACGTTCCAGCAGGGGTCAAAGGCACGCCATTGGGCAAACTGCTACGCCAATTACGTATCAAGCACGACGAACTTGATCTCTGCAGCCAAAAGCAATCCCGCATCGCCATTCCCGGCACAGACCTTTCCTTCAGTAATGACTTTGCTCTTCTGGAAAATCAGGTAGCGGAAAAGTTCCCCGGCGAAGTGGATGGATTTCGGCGATTGATCGAAAAGATCAAGACCTTCGACGATGTCGCCCTTGATATTAAGGAAGTCTCGGCCCGCAAAGTCATCGCTGAATATATTACTGAGCCATTACTCGTGGAGATGCTCCTTTGCCCCTTGATGTTTTATGGAAGCGCACGGGAGCAGGATATGGACTTCAGCCAGTTTGTGATCATGGCAAAAGCCATCTTCCTCGAAGGATTTGCCCGGCCTCACGAGGGTGTTCGTCGAGTCATTCGTATCCTACTGGAGAAATATCGCCAGGCAGGCGGAAAACGAAAGATGAAATGCGGCGTTCGCCAGATCATCAGAGAGGGGAACAGGGCAGGGCGATTACTCTTGGATAATGGCGATGAAATAACAGCGGATCATGTCATTTCTTCCATCGGAAGCGTCGAAACCGAAAAGCTCTATCAAGAGGAAGCCTCCATAGAGGCAAAAAAGGAAATGACTGCCGGAGTCCTCAGTTTTGTCGAAACGATCACCGTCTTCGATCAGTTGCCGGAAGATTTTGGATGGGGCGATGAAACCATTGTTTTCTTCAATGACAGTGAGACCTTCACCTATGCCTGTCCCCAAGAGCAGGTTGACCCGCGAAGTGGTGTCATCTGTTTTCCTAATAATTTTGAGTATGGGGACCGCGACTTAGCCGAAGGCTTTCTCCGCGTCACCTGCCTGGCTAATTATGATCAGTGGGCGACTCTTCCCGAAAAAGCCTACACAGAAGCCAAAACAAAGTGGTTCGATCAAGTGGTCGACAGTGCTTGTCGCTTTCTGCCCAAGCCTCAGCAGGACCTGAATAGCCTCACCGTGGCGACAGATATGTTCACCCCACGCACCATTCATAAGTTCACCGGTCACCTCAATGGAGCCGTCTACGGTGCCCCGCATAAAATCAAAAACGGCAGGACATCTCTCGAAAACCTTTATCTCTGCGGAACGGATCAAGGTTTTCTCGGAATCGTTGGATCGATGCTTAGCGGCATCTCAATGGCCAACTTCCACATCCTCCAAGCCCGAAAGTAGAGGAGTGCTCCTTCGGGCGATTGCTAGAAATCGTCCTTCTAGGGCAGACGGAGGGCTAGAAACCCTGTCTGGCCCCGATGATAAATATAGAGCTTATTGGCCCCTGAAACAAGCTGGTCCCGAATATCCTGTAGTTGATTCACGGCCTGTCCGTTTACTTCCAGAATAACCATACCTTCGCGCAAGGATCCCTTCAATCCGGAATTCTTCGTCACTTTTCGAATGACCATACCGGTAATCTTTTCCGGTAGCTGATACGCTTCCTTCACCTCATCGGTTATCGGAACGATGAAAACACCCTCAATCATTTCACCTTCATCATCAGAAGAAGGGATGCTTTCGGTATCGAGTATTGTCATTTGGGTCGTTTGACGCTCCCCATTCCGGATGTATTCGATCTCGACGACTGTTCCCGGTAGGAGCTGCCCGATCCATAGTCGGATCTCACTTGTCGTTTTAATGTGTTTCCCGTCCATCGCCACAATGATATCTCCATGGACGATACCGGCTAAGTCAGCAGGCAATCCTAGCGCGACAGCTTCGACCAAGGCTCCATCCGTACTGCTCAAGCCAAAGGCTTCTGCCATATCAGCAGTTAGATTAGAGCAACTCAGGCCTACATTCCCTCTACGAACCTCTCCATGATCGACCAGGTGCCCCATGATGGTAAGCGCCAAATCACTGGGAATCGCAAAACCAATCCCTATACTACCACCGGACTGCGAAATAATAGTGGAGTTGATCCCGATCAGACGACCTTCGGAGTCCACCAAAGCTCCTCCTGAATTTCCCTGATTAATGGAGGCATCTGTTTGAATAAAGCTTTCATATCCCTGTTCGCCGTAGATCCCGATAGAGCGCTTCATCGCAGAAACAATTCCTTGAGTCACCGTGAGGCCAATCCCCAGCGGATTACCAATCGCAAACACAATATCACCGACCTCTAGATTTTCACTGCTTGCGATACGAATGGAAGGGAGATCGGTTGCCTCGATTTTCAGAACGGCCACATCAGTGCGGGGATCTCTACCCACGATTTGAGCAGGCAACTCACGTCCATCGTTCAACTGGACCAGTATCTCGTCCGCGACCTTTCCATTCTGATCTGCGATCACATGGTTATTCGTGAGGATATAGCCATCCGCGGTCATGGTAACCCCGGAACCAATTCCATGAGGCAAGAGACGTTCCTCGATATCTTCCGGTTTAATATCAGGGGAGGGGAATCCAAACATTCGGTGAAAAAATCGCTGTTGTGGATCCAGGCTTCCTGCACGGACAATCTTTACGATCTTAGCGGTATGCACCGAGACAACAGCCGGGGTCGCCTGTTTAAGGATGGATGAGTAGCTGTTGAGGACCTTTGCATTTGTCCGATCGACAGAGCTTCGCTCTATCGGCAATGAGAATCCAGAGGCTTTGACTGTTTCTGTGTTTTCATCTGTAGAAGCCGCATAAAGAAACCCTACAGCCAAACTTCCGGCTGCGAGTAAAAAAGAGATTAAACGTGAAACTTTCATAAGCACTTCAGTAGAAAAATCGAGCTAAGCAATGACTTCAAGGGTTAACTCAGACGTCACCCCGAGACAGTTTGAGAGCATAAAGTTCCTCCTGAGGATCAATCAACGTTTTATATCAGACAATCGCCTCTGTTTTTTTCGCTCTTTCTGGGTTGTAATTTGAAACGCCTCACTTTACCTCACCCCAATGGCAAAAGATTGGCTAGAAGGCATCAAGGATGAATACGATGTCGTTGTAGTTGGAAGTGGTTTGGCTGGATTGACCGGGGCAAACTGCTTGGCCAAGTGCGGACACTCGGTTCTGCTACTTGAGCATCACTATCAATTTGGCGGTCTCGCCACCTGGTTTAAACGCAAAGGAGGGCATATTTTCGACATTTCCCTGCACGGGTTTCCCATCGGGATGATCAAGTCCTGCCGGAAATACTGGACCCAGGAAATCGCCGATTCGATCGTTCAGCTCAAAAACATTCGTTTTGTTAATCCTCAGTTCAATGTCTGGACACCTTTTGACCGGGTCGATTTCACCCGAATGCTGAAGGAAGAGTTCAAAGTCGCTCCGGAAACCGTCGATAATTTCTTCTCTCATCTCCGGTCGATGAATTTTTACGACAACGATACCCGCACGACAGGAGAGATGTTCGAGGAATTCTTTCCAGGTAGGGATGATGTCAAACGCCTCCTCATGGAGCCGATCGCCTATGCCAATGGTTCGACCTCAGAAGAACCCGCCATCACCTACGGAATCGTTTTTTCCAACTTCATGAGCAAGGGAGTTTTCACCTTCAGAGGTGGGACAGACGTTCTCATAAAGAAAATGACCGCGGAGCTGCAAAGCAACGGAGCTGAATTACGAAAATGCGCTTTGGTCGAAAAAGTTCTAACCGAAGAAGTCGACGGTGTTCGCCAGGTGACTGGAGTCGTGGCCAACGGCCGGACCATCCGCGCCAAGACCGTTCTTTCAAACTCCAGCCTCAAAAGCACTATCCTCAACATGGTGGGCAAGGAACAGTTTGCACCTGCCTACGTAAAGGAAGTTGAGGCTGTTCGCCAGAATACCAGCTCATGCCAGGTTTATATAGGACTCAAAAAAGGCGAGACCTTCGAAAATATCGGAGACCTCATCTTTACCTCTGATTCCGAAATTTTCTCCAGTGATGAACTCGTCGATCTTCATACCAAAAGCCGGACCTTCTCCATCTACTATCCGGAAACCCGTCCAGGCACTGGACGCCACACCATCGTCTGTTCCCTCAACGGACGCTACGATGACTGGAACGATCTATCCGACGAAGATTACGACAAAGAAAAAGAACGTATCATCGAGGAAAGCCTCGTTTCTCTGGAGAAATTCATTCCAGATATTCGACAGAAAGTGGATCACCTCGAAGCCGCCACACCTCGAACCATTGAAAGCTATAC
>JAESUN010000267.1 GCA_016763045.1 Opitutaceae bacterium
ACTCCGGGGCACGTGGATTTTTCCTATGAGGTGAGTCGGAGTTTGGCTGCTTGCGAAGGGGCAGTTCTTTTGATCGATGCAGCGCAGGGAGTCGAGGCGCAGACTGTCGCCAATGCCCAGCTAGCAAATTCACAAAACCTTAAGATTATTCCAGTTATCAATAAAATCGATCTACCCAGTGCTGATCTGGATCTATGTAGTCGGCAGTTGGAGGATATTTTGGCGATTCCTTCGGAAGAAGCAATTCTTGCCAGCGGGAAAAGCGGGATAGGGATTGAGGAGATTTTGGAAGCAGTGGTTGAGCGTCTACCTGCTCCGAGAGGCTTTGAATATCCCCAGCTTCGTGTCCTGATCTTTGACTGTGTTTTCGATACATACCGTGGAGTGATTATTTATGTTCGTGTCTTCTCAGGTTCGATTCGAAAAGGCGAACAAGTCGTGATGATGAGTGATGGCAGTCGGGCGGAAGTCAAAGAAGTGGGGAAGTTTACCCCCGCAATGGTAAAAGCAGACGTGTTGGAAGCCGGCGATGTTGGCTATATCGTCTGTAATATCAAAAATGTCTCGGATATTAAAATGGGAGATACGATCACCTCCCATATTAGGCCTGCGGAAAAGATGCTCGCTGGCTACAAGGAAGTAAGGCCTCTGGTTTTCAGTGGTATCTACCCTCTCGAATCTTCCGATTTCGAAAAACTCAAAGCCAGTTTGGATCGCCTTCAGTTAAATGATGCGGCGTTTGTTTTTCAGTCGGAAAGCTCCGTTGCTCTTGGGTTTGGTTTTCGCTGTGGCTTCCTGGGTTTATTGCACATGGAAATTATCCAGGAACGTATTCGTCGGGAGTATAATCTGGAAATTATCTCAACGTATCCAAGTGTTGTCTACAAAGTAGAATTATCAAATGGAAAGAAAATAGAAGTATCCAATCCTCTGGACCTGCCAGATCCTTCGACGATCAATCAAATCTTGGAACCTACCATCGTTGCCACGATTCATACCCCGAATCAATATATTGGCGATTTGATGAACCTCATTAATGATAAGAGAGGGCTTTGCGATCATACGGAGACGCTCGATGATAACAGAGTTATGTTATGTTGCACCTTACCGTTGAATGAAATCCTGATCGATTTTAATGACCGCCTTAAAAGTATTACCCGTGGCTATGGTTCCATGGATTATGAATTGGGTGAGTATGTTCCAGGCGATCTGGTTAAAATGGATATTTTGGTTAACTCCGAACCGGTGGATGCGTTCTCTTCGATTGTTCATGGGGATAAGGCACGAGCCAAAGGAAAGGATCTCTGTGATCGATTGGCAGATATCATCCCTCCACATCTCTTTAAAATTGCTGTTCAGGCTGCTATCGGAGGACAGATCATTGCCAGAGGAAATGTAAGTGCGATGCGTAAGGACGTGACGGCCAAATGTTATGGAGGTGATATTTCCCGAAAGAGAAAGTTGCTTGAGAAACAGAAGGCAGGTAAGCGTAAAATGAAGCAGATAGGGAGAGTGTCTATCCCCCCGGATGCTTTTATTAAAGTTTTAAAAAGTACAACCTAATTCAGGGTATTAATCTAAGGAGGATTTTTTAATCGTGTGGAATTTGCTTAAATCCGAACAAAAAAAAATGCAGATCAATGCCCAGAATTGGCTGCAGCTGGCAACGAAGGTTTTTCATTTTCGACGGGATCAATTGTCGAGTAAAGAAATCGAAGCGTTGCAAAAGGAAATTAGAGGGTTGCGCTCTGAAATCAAAGAGAAGGCAGACGCAAGCACCCTGAAGTTGTCTGTGGGACGTCTCGAAGATTGTTTGCAAAAAAGCGGAGGAACCTTTTATCCCAAATCGGGGATGGCGGAATGGGTAGAGTTTTTACTGGTCGCCGCCATTCTGTTTATTGGCATTCGTACGTTCTTTGTTCAGCCTTTCAAAATCCCCACGAATTCGATGTGGCCCTCGTATTATGGCATGACGGCTGAGGTTTTCACCTCGGAGGAAGAAGAGCCGAACTTGTTGGCGAAAACTATCCGCTTAGCAGCCCATGGCGCGAAGAGGTATTCGATCGATGCGCCTGTCTCTGGAGAGTTGAGGCTTCCTTTTATTTTATCAGGAAATTCGATGCAATTAGTGAAGGTTCCTGTAGCGATGAAGCGCTGGCTTGTTTTTCCGGCCTCAGGTAAGGAGTATACCTTTTATGTGGGTGAGGAAGCTGTCACGATTAAAGTCCCCGCGGATTTTCGTATCGAAAAGGCTCTATCGGAAATGTGGTTTGGAGAAGGAAAAAGCCTACAAGAAAACCTAATTTCAAAAATGGCATCCCGGGATTACACTGAAGGGTATCTTACACTGCCGTACAAGGAGGGGAAAAGATCGGTTCCTGCTGTTTTTGTTTCGACTGGAAAGTTTTTCGAAAAAGGAGACCGGCTTCTGTCTTTTGATATTCTCACGGGAGACCAACTGTTTGTTGATCGGATGAGCTATCACTTTTCAAAACCCAAGGTAGGCCAGGGCTTTGTCTTTCGCACCCGAAATATCAAAGGGATCGAAAGACCCGGAAAGTATACCGATAAGTTTTATATCAAGCGATTGGTCGGAGTTCCTGGGGATGTCCTTGAGATTAAGACGCCTGTGTTGTTTCGAAATGGAAGCGCGATCGAAGGATCTGCCGCTTTTGATTACAATGCTCAGCGGGAAGGGCTCTATCGAGGGTATCAAAATAAAGAAAAGTTGAGCGCAGGGAAAACGTTTACGGTTCCCGAGGATTCCTTTTTTGCCATGGGTGATAATTCATTGGATAGCCAGGACAGTCGTTACTGGGGAACAGTGCCCGAGAACGATGTCATCGGGAGACCACTCTTTATCTATTATCCCTTCACCAAGCGTTGGGGCCCGTCTCTCTGATTTAAACCAGAGAGTTGAAATCACACAGGTAGGTTGTTGCTTTTGTTTATTTTCCGACGGTGGTGTTTTCCGGAACCAGAACTGCAAAGTGTTTCGAAGTGGCTTTGAGACGTTTTTTTGTCATCTCTTGATAAGTCTCTGAGTGATAAAAATCTTTGGCTTTTTCCATGGATTCGAAGGTGAAAACGATTGTTTGGTGTCCGATGTTTTCTCCTTCAAGGATCTCTGTTTCGGGTTGGTAGACCAAGATATCAGAGACCGCTGCTAAAACCGTTTCTGTCGATTCTTTTTGGTATTCTCGAAAAAGGGCTTCGTCGTCGATTTGGTAGTTGAGGATAAGGTAGGCAGGCATTGGACAAGGTCTCGTTTTTTATAGGAGTGAAACTCCACGTTTACACAGTTGAATAGGCAGCCCCCATGGATCTCGAAGCATCACCAAATAGCTACCATCTGCGTAGTGTGTTTCGATGTAGAACGTTGCTCCCGCTGCTATGAGTTATATCTGGTCGGCCAAAGGATCCTCTGAGACGAAAGCCAGATGAATGATCAGGGGATCCATATTGGCGTAGTCAGGCACTTCATTGACTGGGTTATTGTAAATTTCGATCATAACAGATCCGCTGCTATCAGTCAGGAAATGCGTGTGCGGTGCTTCGTCCAGCTTTAGTGTAACAGTCATTCCTAGATTGGCGACATACCAGGCAGCCATTTCGATGGGAGCACTGACATTAAAGGCGAAATGTTCGATTTTCATATGCTATTTGATCATCTTTTTGAGAATAGAGAGGCTGCGGCGGCACAGTTGAAAGGGAAATCCCCATGGATCTCGCATTGTAATCAGAAGGGAATTATCCTCGAAGTGATTTTCATTCAATAAGGTTGCCCCTGCTGATATCAGGTTTCGTTTATCGCCATCGGGGTCATCTGTCGCGAAAGCGATATGAACTACCAAGGGATCCATTTTAAGGAAGTCGAGAACCTCGTCTGTCGGGCTGTAGTAGAGTTCCAGCATAACGGCTCCGTGTTCATTCGCCAGGTAGTGATTATAGGGAGGGATGTTCAATTTATGAACGATCTTTAAGTCGAAATTTTCGGCATACCACTCTCCCATTTCAGTGGGGTGGGTTACATTAAAACCAATGTGCTCAATCTTCATGGATACGATACCGCAGGTTTCTTTCGATGGTTTTACTCAGTCAAGAATCTGTAAATGGTAGTGCTTGTGTAGACCTGCCCCGGATCGAGTCGAACGGAAGGAAAGTTGGGTTGATTGGGTGTATCGGGGAAATGTTGGGTTTCCAGGCAGAAACCACTGCGCGGGCCATACATACTATTTTCTTTGCCCCTTAGGGTGCCGTCGAGATAGTTAGCGGTGTAGAATTGGATGGCGGGTTCAGTTGTCGATACCTCCATCTTACGACCAGAGACTGGATCATAAGCGATTGCGGCCAAGGCTAATTCCCCAGGTTTCTTTCGGTTCAGCACGTAGTTATGATCGTAGCCACGGCC
>JAESUN010000268.1 GCA_016763045.1 Opitutaceae bacterium
CAGACGTCGGCATCGCAATGGGGACCGGCACCGACGTGGCCATCCAAAGCGCCGGCATCACTCTGGTGAAGGGAGATCTGCGGGGAATCGTTGGAGGCCTCAGCCTGAGCCGCGCCGTAATGCGCAACATTCGCCAGAACCTGTTCTTCGCCTTTGCCTACAACATCGCAGGCATACCCATTGCGGCCGGCCTGCTCTATCCAGCTTTTGGAATACTGCTCAGCCCGATGATCGCGGGAGCCGCCATGTCATTCAGCTCCTTATCCGTGATCGCAAACGCTCTCCGACTGAGAGGAACGGTGTTTCACCGGTGACCCTTTCTCTGCGTCTACCAAACAATCAGACTCGACCCAATCTGTGGATATAGCTCCGATTAGCTCTAGGTGGACCGGCAAAACGTGCGTTAACTAGTTTTGTTGTTCCACCAGAGCCTGGGCAGCTGGAAACAACACCGCGTTCTCTAGGTGGATATGGCGGTGTAAATCTTTCTCCAGATCATGAAGACCGGCAAACAGGGCACGATAAGTGTTGCAGGCTTCGTCAGGTGGTTCAAAGCCGTTGCTCAATTCCCGCATGCGGCCCAGCGCATTACCCACTGCTTCATGTTCATCAATCATACAAGAGATCGGGCCGTCGAGTGTCCCCGTCAGGCGTTCCCCCTGACTCAATGCCACGATGGCCGGAAAAAGAATCTGTTCCTCCTTCATCATATGGCTGGTGAGTTCCGATTCAGCCCCGATGAAAACCTGAAAAATTTCCACCAGAGAGCTAGTGTGTCCGCCATGCACATGTGCGACGCGCTCGGCCATGGTGTGCAATCGCGGAAGTTCGCGACGTAGAAAGCCGTGATGCTGCTCGACGATATAGTCCACCAGCTCGGCCGGAGCCAGTTCGGCAGGATTGCTCGCCGGTGCTGCAGGGTCGGCCATCTCAGCTTCGAGTTGCTCGATGACTCCCTCAACAGCGACGCCTCTGAGATGACAGGCCTCACGCAAAGTCCGCCCACCCTGACAGCAGAAGTCGATATTGAAGGATTGAAACACGCGGGAACGACCCGGGCGCTCGGCGACGAGTTCGCCAACAGTGCGGTCGATCAATGGAGTTCCCGCAGCAAAAATAACATTCGGTTTATGGCTCATAATAAAATATAGTAGTTTCGCGCCTGTTGCACGAAGACCCGACTATTCTGCCATCAAAAACCCAGCCTGCATTTGATCCAGATCAATGGTTGGCACTATCTCCCACGAATACGGCCAGGCATGTAACCATTCACCCACTAGCTGACCTTCTGAAGAGAGAAAGATAGTTTAACAGAGTTTGTTTCATATCGCCATATCCTCAAAAATTCACCCGGAAGCCCGTTGTCACGATCAAATCATTCTTCAACGCATTCCCATTAAGATCCTGTATAATCGGGAACTGAACGGCTCCTTCAATGATGTAGCGTTTTGTAACGTATTGAATTCCTGGAGCCAAATACCAGGCTGTTCCGCCGGAGTTGGAGTCTCTATCCCCGAACGCCCTATTGTTGTCTTTCCAAATCAAGTTACTTTCAACAACGCCATAAAGATAACTGGGAACGGCATCACCGAGTTCATTAGGCCAGAGCCGATATTGATAGGACAAGTCGAACCTGACTACGTCTCCAAATTCGAAACCATTTGCCTCGGTGTTAAAGTTGTAAGCGATAGAAGAATCAAATTCCCATTGAAGCGTTTGCCAAGTAAATACCGCCCCAACAAAGGGATCCCACGAACCAGAACCAAGCTGCAGTGGTTGCGGGAGACGTCCCAAAGAATCCACTACATCATCAGTGCCCGTCGGAAGCTCAAGACCAGCAAACCAAGCGACTCGAAGAGTCTCACCTGGATGATCCCATTGACCGAGGGTATAGCGGCCAAAAACCCGTATATCCCCAAGCCCAGAATCCCCCCGCATCTGGCGGCCCGATGGTGTGTTCATCTCCAAACTCTTATCGAGGTATGGAACAATGCCAAAAAGCGAAAATTTCTCGGCGAGGCCGTACACGAGGACCGAAGGGGCGGACCAAACAGTGAGCTCTCTCTCCGCAGGACTGGGGTCGTCTGTCGAGCTAATATACTTCACTTGGGCCCTTAGGATGAATTCTCCTTCGTTCACAGGCAGTGCTGTGTTTGTGGTTATTGGCGCAGCATTGGCGGCCATAATTGCGGAAACCATTATGGCAGCAGTAAAAGAGAAAAGCTCTCTAAATGGAGGTATCATTGCTTGGTTCCATCGCTTTCTACGGAGGCCGAAAAACCCGCATCGTTAATAGTTTCTATCAATTCGTCAGCATTGAGCGTGGCATCGATGGCCTCTACGATCGTGCGTTTGTCGGCAAGACTAACAGATGCTTGATAGATGTCCTTTCGTTTTTCGAGCAATTGCTTCAGTCGCGCAACGCACATTTCACAAAACATACCATCCACAGATAAGGCCATGCTTGATAGTGCCGAAAGCTTCTCAACGGTAAGTCCATTCTGGTCTTGAGCGTGGCTATGCAGAGTCCCGGTGATAGCGACGATAGTTTGGCTCTCGGCCAATTCCAAAAGCTGGACCTTAAGCTCTTGTGGAAGATCAGTATTGACCGAGTCCTTGACAAACAAAAGATACTTGTCGTCAGAGCCTCGTAGCGAGAGGTACATCTCATCATTTTTCGTCTGAACCTTTCCAATAGCAGTTATTTGAACCGCTTGGGGCGTAAACCCAGCCTTCTTGACTGCATTTTGAAACATCGAAATATTTGGATAAGTCCCATTTTCGAGAGTGACAAACGCCAGACCTGTCTTGAGTTCGATATCGACCTTCTTCACTCCGTCGACTTTCTTTAATTGTTTTTCAAGACCATAGACGCAGAAAGGACATCCAAGCCCGTTGATAGCGATGCTAACGTGCGAAACTTCTGCTCGAGCCTGAGTTCCCAGCAAAAGAAAAACCAACAATATGGCGTTTAGTAATAGCAATTGTATTTTTTTCATGATGGCATTTAGGGTTTAGGTGATAGGCTGTCCCAATTACTTTTTCTATCGCCTCTGGCTTCGATC
>JAESUN010000269.1 GCA_016763045.1 Opitutaceae bacterium
AGGGGAGAGCCAAGCTTTGAACCTCAGGATCGGTATTCTCGAGGTAAAAGAGAGCTGTTCGACCGACAGCTCCGGCCAAGGTCGATTTGGTTTCCTCCGCTACTTGAGGGAGTAGCGTTTTCATCATATCTCGATCACCGCCAAACTTTAGTTTGATCAATTCATTGTGCTTAAAAAGATATTTGAGTTCGGAGAGCAGCTCTGGAGTCAGCCCTTTTTTGCCAACCTTCAGATGGGGCTGTAGTTTTATTCCAAGCCCACGAAGGTAAGCTTTTTGAAATCCTTTTAATTCAGTTTGCACAGGTTGATTGACTTTTTAGCGAATGAGAGAGGTTGTTGAAAAAGTAAAGATGAGCCACCGAAGGGTCTCTGCCAAGGATTTCATGATGAATAACGAAATAATTAAAGCAAGGATTCGGACTGTGAGAAACTGGCTCAAGGAAGGGGTCAAATTTAGAGATGTCACAACGTTGTTTCACGAGCCAGAGGCTTTTCAGTTAGCAGTGGATCAACTGGCTGAGCACTTTGTAACCCAATCGGGCGTTTCTGTTACCGCTCTATGTTCCTTTTCCGAAGCAGAATAAACGTAAAACGAAGAAAGAGAATTTTTATGAAAACACGACACTTAGGAAAATCTGGCCCTGAAATTTCAGAAATAGGATTTGGGGCATGGGCCATCGGTGGGAATTGGGGACCACAGGGAGAATCTGATTCGATTAGCGCGTTGGAACGGGCGCTTGATCTGGGAGTTTCTTTTATCGATACCGCTGCGGGTTATGGAAATGGGAAGAGCGAAAAAATTATCGCCCAAATGCTGAAGGGGAGGGATGAACGAGTTACCGTTGCGACCAAAACACAACCGATGCCTGGAGACTGGCCACCTTCTCCTTATGATAAGGTAGAGGATCGTTATGCGGAAAGTTATTTGCGAGAGCACATCGAAGAACGACTGCGCTTCTTGGAAACGGATTGTCTGGACCTTTTGCAGCTGCATACGTGGACACGTGCGTGGAATAGCAATCCAGAGCCCTTCGCAGTGCTTAAGGAGTTGAAAAAGGAGGGGAAGATTCGTTTGGCAGGGGTTTCGACCCCAGAACACGACCAAAACAGCGTTATTGATTTAATGCGCGGGGGCTGGGTGGATGTGGTTCAGGTCATCTACAATTTTTTTGAACAGGAGCCGGCTGCGGAGCTTTTGGACGTGGCTCAGGAAACGGGTGTTGGTGTTATTGTCGGAGTCCCCTTCGACGAAGGTTCCTTAACTGGAAAATTCACCGAAGAGTTTACGTTTCCCGAAGGGGATTTTAGGCGGGATTATTTTGCCGGAGATCGAATGCCTCGGACGGTTAAAAGAGTTGAGGCTATTAAAAAGGAACTGGAAGATAGTGGGTACACGATGGCACAGGCAGCTCTGAAATTTATTTTGGCTCATCCGGCTGTTTCGACGGTTATCCCAGGGATGCGTAATGCGGCTCAGGCGGAGGCAAATGCTGCTGTTTCCGACTTGTCAGAAATGCCGGAGGATTTACTCGGTCGCCTTCGAGCACATGCTTGGCGAAGAGCGTTTTGGTACGATGGGAAATAGGGCAGTGCAGCAAATGCAATAAATTCAAATCATGAATTATGAAGGGTTTGATTCGTCAGTTTCGGATTCAGTTAAATCTCCAACTAGATAATCGACGAAACGAGTGGCAGCCTGAGAAATTTCAATCATTCGATTCCCCAGACGGTTTCGAAAAATAAAGTAGGCGATCATGGCCGGAATTCCGATGACCAATCCAGTTGCGGTAGTGATCAATGCTTCGCCAATATCTCCTGCTAATAATTCCGGTCGGCCCATTCCTCCGGATGAAATTGTTTGGAAAGCGCCGATCATTCCGCTCACTGTTCCCAGGAGCCCGATCATAGGCGCGACTGTTGCGATGACATTGAGGTAGTTGATCCACTGCCCAATCGTATTCTCTTCTTTTTCGAGAGATTCCATAAGACTTTCTTCGATTTTTTCTCTGTTGGCATCTGGGAGAGCTGGTTTTGCTCTTGAGAGGGCTTCGAGTAGAGCGGATCCGAGTACCGTATGGGAGGAAGAGAGAATACTGGAGACTTGAGGAAGGTTTCTTTGGGCCAAAATGGGAGGAAGGGTTTTACTTTCGCTTTCATTCTGAAATTTCCGCGGATGAGTTTCTCGATAACTGTGAAAGGCGAGAAAAAATAAAAGCAGAGAACAAAGACCTAATGGATACATTGCCCAACCTCCCTGTTGAATCAGGCTCCAAAGATTGAGGTTGTTTTCGATGGAACCGTCGTTTGCTTGTAGCAGGTTGGTCATCATTCCGATAAAGAATAGAGAAAGAAGAAATTTCTGAGAATATTTCATTTTGTGAAAGAAGGGTTATGAGGCAGGTTGGCTTATTAGTTTTCGGACATCATCAATGGATAAGTTTTGTTCGATTTCAGGTGGTTTATCTGGAGTAAGGCCCCTTTCAGGGCTCTTCGTTTTAGACAATGTTGTTTTGAGCAGAAGATCATAGTGAGAATAGAGGGCTAAAAAACGTTTGTCTTCAGGCCATGGGAGCTTCCGATTGAGCATTTCACCAAAAAGTATTTCGGCCATTTCTGTGTTGTCTTTTTCATGATACGAAGCGATGGCGATGGTGTAACACTTTGGAAGATAGGCGACGGGGAGATAAGAGGAAAAAGTGATAGGGTGCAGAGCGATCCAGATCGCCTCTTCCCATTGCTCCTTATCATAAGCGAGGGATGCCAGGATGTTCCACCCGAGTGCAGAGGAAGTCGGAAGAGAGGCTTGTTGGCACCATTCTCTAGCGAGAGAGGTGGTGATATCGATTTCACCTAAGCGGAAATGGCACTGTAGTATAATGTCGTTTAGATTCTTTTTTGAAATAGGATCTGTCAGTGTTCGTGAGAGAATTTCTGCTAGACGAAGGGCCTTGAGCTCTTGGGAAGAGCCTAGATAAAGATTCGTTAAAATGAGAAACGTTTTCCGTTGGGAGGTATTGAGAAACGAAATATAGGGAAGCCTGTTTTGGGTTACTTCTTCTAGCAGAGCAATGGCCGCAGATTCATTCCCAAGAGAAATCAGCTCATCGATGATAAGATCACTTTCTTGATCAACGAATGATAATTTCGAAACTTCGGTAGGCGAGAATCGATAAATCACTTCTTCATTTTGCGGAGTGATGATTTTAAGCGAAAGTTGATCGTTTATGACGCCGGACAGAAATCCCCGAAAAGTTCGTCCGGTGAGAGAAGTGAGAGATACTTCATTGAGCGCAGCAGACTCCA
>JAESUN010000270.1 GCA_016763045.1 Opitutaceae bacterium
TAAACACTTAAGTGTCGGTATTTTCTCTAAAAGGAAGCTCACAAAATCTTCAGCCCGGATTTCAGCAAATTTTCTGTCAAAGGTTTCTTCCACAATGAAATCGATCCCTAATTGCTCTAAGAAATCTATTTTGGAATCAGAAGTCATGATCAAAGGAATCGGATCTTCTTTCCTGAACAGATGACTAGGATGTGGCCAAAACGTCAAAACCCCTGCTAATCCATCTGATGCTTGAGCTGAATGAATAGCCGATTCAATGACCGACTGATGTCCCAGATGGACACCATCAAACATTCCCACAGCCAAGTGCACAGGTTTCGCTGTTAAGCGAACCTCATCGAGGCTGTGAAATAGTTTATTCGTTTTCACAAAAGATGGTTCGGAGCCGCTTCGTGACCCGGAATTAAAAAGTCCTTCAAGTCATTAAAAGACGCTTCTTCAAGAGTTTTTAGCGTATGAGCTTTATCAATCGAAAAATTATCAGAAGCGGTTCGTCTCAAAGCCACAAGGTGCCCTCCACAGCCAATCTTTTCGCCCAAATCATGGACTAACGTCCTCACATAAGTACCTTTACTACAATGCACCTTTATATCAATCAACGGACTGGAATACTTTAGTACATCAAAAGCTGAAACCCTAATAAAACGAGGTTCTCTTTCAATCGTCTTTCCTTTTCTCGCTAATTTATAAAGAGGGACTCCATCTATCTTAATCGCAGAATACATGGGAGGGATCTGATACTGGTCCCCTATAAATCCAGCAGTATGAGCCTCTACATCTTCTTTGGACAGCTCAGGAACAGGACGTGTTGAAAGAACCTCTCCTTCCGCATCCTGAGTCGTTGTGGATTCCCCCAGCTTAACAGTTCCTTCATAAACCTTATCAAGACTCATCAAAAACTGAGAGAGTTTTGTTGCCTTACCTATTAACAGAATAAGCAATCCTGTAGCCAATGGGTCTAGAGTACCTGCATGGCCAACTCTCTTCATCTTAAAAATCCTGCGAATACGGGAAACTACATCGTGAGATGTCATTCCCGATGGTTTATCAACAAGAAGAACCCCTTCAAAATCCATTTTTTCAGCCATCGTCAACTTTTTTTAGAATCAACCTCATTAAGTAATTCACCCAAAGCTTTCACAACTTCAGGATAAAAAGAATCGTAAGGAATTTTCGTATTCAATCCAGCAGCACACGCATGCCCTCCACCGGAAAAAAGTGAAGCTACTTTATCAACCCTATAAATCGATTCCTTGGATCGTAAGCTTCCTTTAATACCTTCCTCTCTATCTTCGATCAATACGCCAACATCGACTCCATCTATAGCCCGGGCATAATCAACCAAACCTTCCGTATCTTCGGAAGTCGCACCAGTCTCACTGAAATCAGTCCGCCGTAATGTGCCAATACAAACTCGACCTCCACATTCCTGTTTAAAGGATTTCAAAAACCGCCCCAACAACTCTAATTTGGCAAACGATTCTTTTTCATATAATTCGCTCGAAGCCCCAGCCGGGTCCGCTCCCAACTCAATCAACTGTGAGCTCAACCTGAAGACCCTTTTCGAGGTTGCAGGAAAACAAAATTGCCCCGTATCTGTTGCTATCCCCACATACAAGCCCTGTGCAGATAAAGCATCTATTAAAAGTTCCTCATCAAGAAAAAGACCTGCAAGGATTTCTCCAGTAGCAGCAGAATGACTCTCCACAATATTTATTTCTGCATAGCTCGTATTGGAAACATGGTGATCAATGTTTCCGACAGGTAATGGGAAAGCCTTACTGAGTAATGGGCCGATTCGTTTATGGTCTGCGCAATCAACCGTTACAGCAACATACCCTTCAGTGGAGAAATCTTTTGCTTCATAAAAAGAGGTATCCCCAATCAAAAACTGAAGCCGACGTGGCACTGGGTCAGCGTTCACACAAACAGCCTCCACCTGTAGAGCAGATAAAATGCGGCAGAATGCAGCTTGAGAACCGATACAATCCCCATCTGGTCTAGCATGCCCCAGCACTGCCACCTTTTTACCCTTCAAACTCTCTAGGAGCTTTTGGAATTCGAGTTTTTTTTCAGGGTAAAAGCTCATCTATTCACTTTTGCTCTGTTCATCAATTTCATCAAGTATCTGTAATAATTTATCCCCTCTTCGAATAGAATCATCATAAGTGAATCGAAGCTTCGGCATATACTTCAATACGATTCTTTTACATAGCTCTCCTCGGATATATTTACTCTTCCCTCTTAAAAAAAGAAGGGTTTCTTCAACACTCTCCTCCTCTCCCAAGACAGAGAAAAAGATCTGGGCATTGCGATGATCCGGTGAAACATCTACCCCTGTAACAGTGATCATAATCGCTTCGGAACGCATATGCGTATGCAATATATCGCTAACCTCGCGCTTGATCAATTCACTTACTCTAAGATTTCGGTTACCCATGGCATTAAAAAGATTGAATTCACCTTTCTTTCCGAAAACTGATTCGTTTTCCAGTTCTTAAAATCAAAAAATGAAGGGAGATAAAAATCAGAGAGTAGCTCTAATCGCCTTCACCTCATAAAATTCGATGATATCACCTGGCTGATAGCCTCCATATCCACTCAAACTGACACCACACTCTGTTCCAGCCCGAACCTCTTTCACTTCGTCCTTCAAACGACGCAATGCCTTCACCTTGCCATCTGCTTCCACATTGTCCTTACGACGGACACGCGCATTAAGTCCGAGGACCGCTCTTCCTTCAACAACCAGACAACCCGCAACTGGCCCAGTGGACGTCTGAAAAACTTGTCGGACTTCAGCCGCACCAATTTTGGTTTCAATCGATTCAGGTTCCAGCAAGTCAGCTAGTGAGTCACGGATAGAATCCACCAAGTGATAAATTATTTCAAACTGCTGAATCTCCACTCCTTCATGCTTTGCAAAAGCACTTACCCCATTTTCCAGTTTTACATTAAATCCAACAATAGAAGCGCCCCCAGCACTCGCCACCTGGATATCACTCTTACTGATCGCACCGACATCACTCTGTATGATGTCAAGAGAGACTTTATCACTTTTGATATCATCTAAAATAGAAGTGACTGCTTCGACGGATCCAAAAACATCGCCCTTTACCAGTATCCGAA
>JAESUN010000271.1 GCA_016763045.1 Opitutaceae bacterium
GGGTCAAGCCTCCTATGTCGTAATCAGTCAAGAGTGCTTGCCTTAAGGTCTTGGTTAAACCATCGCAGCTGGTGATTTCTTCTTCCCCATTAAGCGAGAGCTTCGTCAGGATCTCATCGACCAGATCTGGGCAGTTGACAGGGAAAACGCCCAGGGCATCGCCAGCTTCGTAGTCGAGTGCTGTATCGTCGAAAGCAAGGGCAATGTGTCGCGTTTCCTTGAGACTGCCTTCTTTGTTGAGATTGGTGTTTTCGATAAGGTCGACCGTGAGAGGATTTTTCTTTGAGATGCCTGTTTCTTTTTCGGATTCGTCATCTGTGGATGATGTTGAGAGGCCCATGGCGTCGATAACTCCCTGTGTCCAGGTAGAGAAACCTTCGTCAAAGTCCGCGTCGCAATCGATTCGGTTGAACATGCGCTGAGCCCCCAGTTTTTGCAGGCGTTGATCAAATTCGATTCCGCATTTGCAAAAATCCGGGTAATTGGAATCGCCGATGGCGAGAACGGAGTACGAAAGAGCATTTAATTTGGGAGCTTGGTCGCTGTGGAGGAACCGATGAAATGCAGCGGCATTGTCGGGCGGGTCGCCTTCACCAAAGGTGCTGGTGATGATTACTAGATGAGTTTCTTCGTCGAGTTTTTCAGAAGGATACTCCGCAAGATCGATGATTTTAGGAGCCAAACCGGAGATTTTCGCCAACTTGGAAAATTTTGAGGCAAGCGTCTCTGCGGTACCTGTTTGGGATCCCCATAGCACAGTAATGGGAATGGCTGCGACCGGAGTTGCGGCCTGTTTCTGTGCCTGCATGACCTGTGAAAATTGGGCAAAGACGCTCGTCAGAAAGCCGTCGAGCCATTCTCGTTGTTCAGGAGTGAAAGGAGCGTCCTTGGGCAGGGCAGGCGCTTCGAGCAAATTAGATTCAGGCATGACAGTTCAGGGCAAAAAGTTCGTGTAGTTCTTTCACCGAATGGCGCCGGGTGAATTGGGCAAAGGTTTCGACTCCTTCTTTCTCCTGGAGATAGATAGTGAGCATATTTTCTAGAAGAGAGGGAATTTCGGAAAAGGGGATGGCCGAAAAGACGTCCCGAGCAATGAAGCGATTTTCGTCAACTCCACCGCCGAGTACGATGTTATAACCTTCGACCGATTGACTATCGACTTTGCAGCTTGTCGCCTGCAGTCCGATGTCGCCTATGTAATGTTGGGCGCAGCTGTGTGGGCATCCGGTTAGATGAATGTTAAGTGGCTGATCCAGTTCAAATTTGTTCTGTAGGAACCGGGATAGTTCGATTGCATTTCCCTTGGTGTTCGCTCCGGCATATTGGCATCCAGTATTGCCGGTGCAGGCTACCAAGCCGCTGGAGATGGGTGAGACTTTATACTGAAGACCAGCTTTAAGTATGGCTTCCTTTGCGGCCTCTATCTGTGCATCGGGAATGTGGGGGATGATGAGATTTTGCCAGACGGTGAGACGGATATCACCTTGTCCATATGTGTCGGCGATACGGGCGAGTGCGTGCATTTGATCCGGTAGCAAACGTCCAACCGGAATGACAACCCCGATATAGTTGAGTCCTTTCTCCGATTGGGTATGCACGCCCAGGTGGGCCTGTCGCTGTTTCTTCTCAGGAGGATCGGAAATTTCAAGCGGGGCTCTTAAAAGCGGGAAAGCGAGTTTTTTTTCCGTTTCTTCAAGCAGCTTTTCGATGCCCCAGTCATCAACGAGATACTTCAGACGTGCCTTTTTTCGGTTGATGCGATTGCCATTCTCTATGAAAACCCTGATTAGTGCCGCCGAAATCGCGATACACTCTTCTGGTTTAAGCAAGAGTCCAGAATCAAACGCCAGTTGTTGGTGTCCTGTGATCCCGCAGAGTCTCATACGAAAGTAGATGCCAGGTTTGACGGATTGTCCTTTGCCAACTCGAACAGAGTAAAATCCGATATCATTGGTATCGGCACATACGCTGACGGCACCTCCACTATCGAAAGAAATATTAAATTTTCGGGGTAATCCGTACAGATCCCGACAGTTGAGAATGTAGTGGTGCATCCCGAGAGCCAGTGGCATGACATCCATCAATTCCTGTGGATCGAATCCTGAGGTGGGCGCGGCGGTGATATTACGCACATTGTCAGCGCCAGATCCTTTTGAGGTCAGTCCGATTCCAGTCAGTTTGATCAGTGTGGAAACTGTATCTCGTGGCATGATTTCTCGGATTTGTAGGTTTCCGCGTGTCGTTATATCTGCGTAACCATTTCCCCAGTCCTGAGCGATCTCCGCCAAGCCATTAAGTTGAGTGCTGGTCAGTTTACATCCGGGTATCCGGCAGCGAAGCATGAAGGAATCCTGAGCTGGTTTAACGTGGAAGAGTCCATAGAACTTATAGCGAAAAGCATCAGATGATTCAGGAAACTGATCTTTGGCAGCATTTGCCACGATCTCATCCCAAACGTCGAGGCCATTGCGTTCGTATTTGATCTTTTCCTCTTTGCACAATTCATCCACCGGAGGCCCATAGAGCAGTTCCTCTTCTTCCAGTGCCTGACTAGAGTTGGTCGTGAACTGGCCTTCAGCGTTCTTTCCCAGAAAAGGGATAGCGTCCAGTATGTGTTGCTCCAGGTATTTTTTTTGATCGATGGTGAAACTGTTGCTCATTCGCGAAATGGAATAGCAGATGACATGCCACCATTCGGGAATGACTTGTTTTCACGTACAATAACCTCGATTCGTTGTCTTACTAGCTTCGAAGGGTGTGTTGTCCTGATCCAACTTCGAGGGAGATTGATTTATTTTCGATGATACCTTTTTTCTCCGTACCATCCAGAAGGACTGTTGTTTGTGTCTTGTTTGAACGGGGAAGGCGAATGAGAGCAGTTGTGTTTGCTGGAATATCAACTGTCAGGATAAATTCTTTCGCTGCGTCGTTTTCAAATTCCACTGAAACAGTCCCTCGAATAGTGGGCATTTTAATTTTGGCGTGTTTGAGGTTTCCCGGTCTGGGTTGAATGAGTATTTTGGAAAAACCGGGCTCCAGTGGTCGGATGCCCATGAGGAATCTTGGTATGATGTTTGCGGGTACGGCTCCCCATGCATGGTTCCAGTCTAGATTGTTCTTATACTTCCAGTCCCAGGCTTCCAGGGCCATGGTTGAACCCGATTTTAACATATTCCACCAACCTCGATCATGTTGGGCGGTCATGAGGTCGAGAGCGAAGTGATCTTCATTGCTCAGATAAAGTGCCTCCAGGAGGTATTGAGCTCCGTAAACACTGCATGCCATGCCTCTTGATTTGATAAAGGTAATGACGGATTTCTGGTGTTCGATGGGGACCAGGCCAAAGGCCAGAGGAAACATGTTTGCATGGAGAGACGCGTGAGAAGAGGTCTCTCCGTCGGTGTAAAGACCTTTATCCTGATCAAAGAGTTTTGTATTGATAGAAGATCGGACTCTTTCCGCCTTTTGGTGAAAATGATCTGTATCTGCGGTGTTGTGCAGTACCGAAGCGATCAGAGTCATTAGGCGAAGATTCTGAAAGTGCAGAGCGTTTACCACGGTATTGATTGTTACCATTTCGTAACTATCTCGTTCACCGATGACGTTCTCTTCAAAATTAGTGGATGGCCAATCGACAAGGTCTTTTAAGGCATGGCGATTCAGGTGAATGGATTGCATTACTTCATTGGTGACGAGGCCGGTTTCGCTACTGATCAATCCGTCGTTACGGGCCAAAGAGGAGAGCGTCTTGGCTTTCAGGTCGTCGTAGCATTTCTCGAGAGAGTCGGTGTTACCTGTGTATTCGTAGTCTGCCCATGCCATTAAGACAGAATGAAGGATCCAGTCTGTTGGCCATGTGGGTGTGTGCATGAGAAATTCATGGCTGTGCCGGGCCATCGTGTATTCCCGGTCGACACAGTAGTGGCATAATTGGTTAATGTAAGCATCTCCTTCGTAGGGTATGCGTTCACGATCTCCGTCAACATAGGTTCCACAAAAGCTAGTGGCTTTGATGGTATATTTACAGAGATCCCAAACCTGATTCAGAACTTTGTTGGAAGACTCGAAGTGGGAGGAGGAGTCGTCAAAAGGGTAGTGAACCATGATTTGCTTGATCGTGGATGAATCGATCGGTTCCGGGGTATTGATGATTTCACAGTAGCGGAAAGGCATGACTTCACCTATCTCCTTGGGGATTAGGATAGCCATGTCGCCCGTGTTTCTCTCATCGGGTGGGATTTCGATGGTATAGGCATGAGTCCCTTTTTTGAGCGAAAGAGAAATTTTCCGATACCGGATGTGTCCGTCAGGATTTCGGTTGAGTGTGCAGGGAGCTGAAAGCGCTTCACCCAAATGAATTTCAACGCTGTGGTGATCTTCCGTTGAGTCTAGCTGAAGACGAATGGTTCCGAAGACTGCTTTTTCAAACGCAATGAAGGTGTGTCCATCACCTTTTTGGACGATTTGAGTGGGAGTAAATTCAGATTTTTCGAGGGGATAGGTTTCTGTTGGATTAGAAAGGGAGAGATCTCCTATACGAACTTTCTGGATGGGTGACCAAGGACTGGCAGTGTCTTGTTTATCCCATGTTCGGACTTGCCAATGAAATTCGCTATGGGACTTCAGGGGATCACCTGCGTAAGGAATATTTGAGGATTGGGTGGAGGTGGTTTTTTCGGAATCCCAGATCAAACCCTCCTTTGAGTGCAGGGATTCTGCATTGGGACCGGCGATGATTTGATAGGCTGTTTGAATACTGTCAGGCCTGGAGCTATTGACTATCCAACCCAGTTTCGGAAGTGCGGAAAAGAGGAGTGTTTTTTCGGGGGACTCTAACAACTGGCAGAGTAATCCGGAGGGAGGTAAGCTCATGAGGTAAGGTGTCGGTTGGGATCATCCGATGGGGTATGGATGAGAAAATAAATGCGATCAAATTGTTCTAAGTATCAATGAATGCTTTTGAAGGCCCATGTGAACAAAAAAAGAAGGGAGAACAATTTTTAAGTGAAGTACTTTTAAGCTGGAACAGTCAGATTTCCCGCTCTATGCAAAATACCATTGTTTTAATGGGTTCATGTTCAGATGAATCGCTTTCTTTTACCCCACCTAAACTCCTTTCACCATGAGTATCTCTCCGACCGAAACTGAAGGCTCCAAAAAACGGTTAATCTACAACTATGATGGATGGGGGGCGTTCCTCAGAGGACAGACTCCAGAGGCGATCCGTGAGAGTATCGATATCCTCGCCGATCCTCAGATCACCACGGTTATGTTGAGCCCTAACATTGGGCAGAGTGTTAATTATCCCAGCGATGTATCGGAGCTTTGTCATTGGAAGCCTTTGGATCCTGAAACAGAGGCGACTCTTCAAAAGGGGATGGGACCAATCTTTACTCAAGTGAC
>JAESUN010000272.1 GCA_016763045.1 Opitutaceae bacterium
ATCAGACTGAGATCAGGGGGTTAGGCAGTCTTTATTATGAGCCGGTATGGGTTTTCTATCGGGGACATCGGGAAGTAGGATTTTTGCAGGATCTGAAAACTCGTAAGATAGCTATTGGATCCGTGGGAAGCGGAACAAATGCGGTCAGTCGATTGTTGCTGGAGAAAAATGGCATGCTCGATGAATTATCTGATTCATTACGGGAGATTGGAGGATCTGAAGCAGCCGACGCGGTTCGTAATGGTGATGTAGATGTGGCTGTATTTGTCATGCCGGCGCAAAATCAGCTCATTAAAGATCTAGCGTTAGATCCAGATTTGCAGCTAATGTCTTTTCGTCGTGCTCGTGCCTACAAAGGAAACATTCCGTTTCTATCCAGTGTTGTTGTGGGTGAAGGGTTGTTGGATATAGCGGAAAATAAACCGAGTGGAAACCGGATACTTCTTTCGCCTCTCGCGACATTGGTTTGTAACGATGATTTTCATCCGGCACTTACTTCTTTTATTTTGATGAAAACGAAGGAGATCCTTGCGAGTGGAAACCTTTTGGAGGAGGCGGGCGAATTTCCTTCGCCGAAACACATGGGGTTTCAACTGACTGCAGAAGCCAGTTATTTTCACAAAAAAGGGCCTCCTTTATTGCAACGATTTCTCCCTTTTTGGATCGCTTCAACCGTGGATAGACTGATCATTCTAGTCATCCCTTTTATGGCGTTGTTGATTCCTCTCTTTAAGACAGCTCCACCCCTTTACCGATGGAGAGTCCGATCAAAAGTTTTCCGCTGGTACAAATTCTTACGTGAAGTGGATAAGAAAATTTTGAGTGGTGAAATCGATCAGACTTTATCTGAGGATTTGGAAAAACTTCATGAGTTGCAGAAAGAAATTTCATCTGTGGATGTCCCACTTTCCTATACCGACGAGTTGTATGATCTCCATTTGCATGTTGCCTTTGTTATTTCTCGGGTGACTGCAATTAAGGACGAAAAAGATGAAACAGAATAAGGGCGAAAGCAGATAGGTTACACTCAAAAGAAGAATGATTCGATTAGGAGTTATTGGATACGGTGGGAGGGTTCACGGCATGATTAACACTCATTTCCGGAAGGTTGATCCGGAGTTGCGTGTGACAGGTATTATTGACCCGGATGAAGAACAGGTCCGTGCCCGGTTGACTGAGTGCGATAAGGACGCTGTTTTTTATAAGGATCTCGCCACGATGATTCGTAAGGGGAAATTGGATGCACTGGTGATTGGGACCCGTTGCAATTTACACAGCCGTTATGCGGTGCAGGCAGCACAGTACGATCTTCCTCTTTTTTTGGA
The DNA here is from genome assembly GCA_016763045.1 of Opitutaceae bacterium. Lineage (GTDB taxonomy): Bacteria > Verrucomicrobiota > Verrucomicrobiia > Opitutales > Opitutaceae > NORP342. The sequence goes on from JAESUN010000272.1 coordinate 1,326, forward strand.
AAAACCAGTAGCGGTCAATATGCGCCAAGCGACAGATTTAGAAAAAGCTTTTTCCAAAAGTAGATGCTCGGTTGTTGTTAGTTTTCCTTTAAGAGTTTCCCCTCTTTGTGAGTTGGCGCGGGAATACATTGAGGAGGGTGCTGTGGATACTCCGGTGCATATCGCTGCAACGAACTATGTGAATTACGGTACGGTTTATTGGGAGATGCCTTATCGGGATTATTCGATTACGGGCGGATTGTTTTTACAGAAGGCAACTCACGACCTCGATTACATGATGTACCTGATGGGCGAACCGATTGTTCGTGTTTCGGCGATGGCGACTCGAGGACATGTTTTCGGAGGTCGAAAAAAATCCAATCTTTATTGTTCCAAGTGTTCGGAAGAGGAGACCTGTTTGGAAAGTCCAGGAAACCGCATCCGAAATGAAACTACAGGGTCGACGAAAGATCATCTTTGTGTGTATGGGCGTGATTGTGGCAAAGCAGAGGATGGCACACTCAATGAAGACTGTTCTTCCGCTTTGGTGGAGTTTTCCTCTGGTGCCCATGGTATCTATACACAGGTTTTTTTCTCTCGACGCGATGCGAGTACACGGGGAGCGACAATCAGTGGTTATCAGGGGACGGTCGGCTTTGATTGGTACTCAAATGAGTTACGCCGAGTGCGACATCACAAGCCTTTTAGTGCGGTGGAAAAAGCAAGTGGTGACGCCAGTCATTTTGGAGGGGATATCCAGTTGGCGTATGATTTTGTGGGACTGATTCAGGGGAAGAGAAAATCACGAACACCGATAGAAACAGGCCTTCAAAGTGTGTATGCCTGTCTCGCTGCTCGCGAGTCGGCAGAGAAAGGTCGATTTGTGAAGGTGCGTCAGGTCTCTCTCTGACGGGAACGAGAATATAAAAGAGCAGATTTATAAAATAGGCTGTGCTCAAGCGAAGAGGCATGATCTAATTGTCAGGTGAGTAAGACAAAAGCACTGATTGTTTGGGGTGGCTGGGAAGGCCATCATCCTAAAGAATGTTCAGAAATTTTTGGCACCTGTTTGGAGTCGGAAGGATTTGATGTTGAAATCCGCGATACATTGGATGCCTATCTCGATGTCGCTAAACTAAAGGAGCTGTCCCTGATTGTTCCCATGTGGACGATGGGTAAGATTTCGCCGGAGCAGTCAGCGGGATTACGCGAAGCGGTTAAGAGTGGTGTGGGGCTGGCGGGTTTCCACGGAGCAATGGGTGATTCCTTTCGTGAAGATACAGAATATCAATTCATGGTAGGTGGACAATGGGTGATTCATCCGGATAACATCACAGACTATAAGGTGAATATTTGTAAGAAAGAGGATCCTATCGTTGCGGGGCTCAGTGACTTCGCCATGCATTCGGAGCAATATTATATGCATGTCGATCCTTCGAATGAAGTTTTAGCGACAACTGTTTTACAAACGGAATCGGCTCCTTGGATTAATGGGACAGTGATGCCTGTTGCCTGGAAACGAGCGTATGGAGATGCCCGCGTCTTTTATAGTTCTCTGGGGCATACGCCTGAGGACTTTAAGGTGACGGAAGCTTTTGAGATGATAAAGCGTGGCATGCTGTGGGCGGCTCGGTAAGAGGAGTGGTGACAACTTGATCTTGAAGATCCTGAAGGGAACGTAAGAATACTTTGATACAAAAATGGTAAAATCAAAAGAGACTAA
>JAESUN010000273.1 GCA_016763045.1 Opitutaceae bacterium
TATTCGAACGATATCAAAAAACTTTCCGATGGAATCCTGCATGATCCCGTCCTGATTGAAGTCGCACGTCGTAACGCCACAGTGGATAAAATATCCCAGGTGGTACATCCTGTGTCAAAAGCGGGAAAACGCGCCCTGCTCTCTCAACTCATCACGGATGGTGACTGGAGCCAGGTGCTCGTCTTCACCCGCACCAAACATGGGGCAAACCGACTCGCCAAACAATTGATAACGGATGGCATCACCGCCAGCGCTATCCATGGCAACAAGAGCCAGGGTGCTCGGACCAGAGCTCTCGAAGAATTCAAAAATGGAAAGATCCGCGTCCTCGTGGCCACAGAAGTGGCTTCCCGCGGTCTGGACATCAATCGCTTACCACATGTGGTTAATTTCGAACTACCAAACGTTCCTGAAGACTACGTGCACCGTATCGGTCGGACAGGTCGTGCAGGAGAAAAAGGGGCTGCCCATTCTCTCGTCAGCGCGGATGAACATGATCTCCTGAAAGACATCGAGCGGCTCCTTAAAAAATCTATCCCCGTCGAACAGATCGAAGGCTTCCAAGTGAACGAAGCAGATGCCAAAGATAAGATCCTGAAATTCGGTGGCGGTGGTGGAAATAACAATCGTCGCGGTGGAGGCGGAGGAAACAACTTCCGTTCATCACGCGGTGGTGGTGGCAATAGATCCTACGGCTCATCACGTGGTGGTGGCGGAGGAGGCGGACGAGGGAACTCATTCCGTGGTCGCTCCAGCCAACGCGGCTCAAGTCGCTAAGAGCGCCTCTCTAGTATAAAACACCAAGCTCAAGGTTCTATATAAAAGAGCCTTGGGTCTAAAGAGCTGTTTGATAACACTGTTCGACACTTAGATCACAGATAGATTTCTGTTTGCCCCGGAGTCAGGGATAGACCAGCATGCCACTCGTCTTTCGACTGATTCTCTATTATGGCAAGCGAACCTGGGCAGACAAAACCGAATATCCTGGTCATCATGTGTGACCAGATGACGGCCTCCTTAACCGGTGTCTACGGTCACTCGGTCGTCAAAACGCCACACTTGAACAAATTGGCAGAGAGCGGGATTCGTTTTGACGCCGCTTACACCAGTTGTCCTGTCTGCGCACCGGCCCGAGCCTCCATGATGAGCGGGCAGTATGTATCCAGAATAGGTACTTATGATAACGGGACCCTGTTCTCAACAGATATCCAGACCTTTGCCCACAGTCTGGGCCTCGCAGGTTACGAAACCATCCTCTCGGGAAAGATGCATTTTATCGGCCCGGATCAACTCCATGGGTTTGAACGCCGACTCACGACCGATATCTACCCTTCCAACTGTAGTTGGGTTGCCGACTGGGAGCGTGACCAAGCTCACGGCATTCAAAACCAGAAGGGTTATCTCGCCGAGGAAGCCAATCCCACTCCAGCCAATACCCAGCTTTGCTACGACGAAATGGTCCAGGCCAGGTCTCTGGATTTTCTACGGGATCGCTATACGGAGATAAGGGAAAAGGGAGCAAAGAGAAAACCTTTCTGCCTGGTAACGTCCTTCACGCATCCGCACACACCTTTTGAGATTCCCCAGGAATACTATGACCGCTACGAAGGCGAGGAAATAGACCTGCCCATCACCTCTGCACAGGCCGCCTCCGCAGAGATCGAAATGGACAAATGGCTACGGGACTACGAAGGCATTTCACCAGAGGTGGAAAAGGATACCGAACAGATAAAAAAGATGCGGCGTGTCTACTACGCCATGATCAGCTATATAGACGACAAGGTGGGAGAACTCCTCAAAATGATCGATCAACTCGGCTTACGAGACAATACCGCGATCCTCTTTACCTCCGATCATGGAGAAATGGCCGGAGAACGTGGCTATGTCGAAAAACGCCTCTTTTATGAATCCAGTGCACGGATACCTCTCATCGCAAGTTTCCCCAAAAAATGGCAACAGAAGGTAATTGTGACAGATCCCGTTAACTTAATGGACCTATGCCCCACTCTGATCGAGATCGCTCAGGGAGAACCCATCGGAAAACTCGACGGGACAAGCCTCGTCCCCTACTTCACCGATCCGGAATACGGGGAAAGAGATCGTTCTGTAATGAGTGAATACCACTGCGAAGGTTCACTCGCCCCCACATTCATGATTCGCAAAGGGCAATACAAGTATGTGATGGTCCACCAAGGAGGCAGCCAATTGTTTGACCTGAAAGCCGACCCCAACGAACTCAACAATTTGAGAGGGAACCCCAAATTCTCCGACATAGAGACATCCCTGCGTCAACGGATCCTCGATACCTCCGATCCCGATGCTATCAAGGTCGCCGTGCTCCAGTCGCAGAAGAGATGCAAGCTCATCTGGGATGAAATGAAGAGCTCTCCAGAAATCCACTGGGATTATACACCCGTAGAGGATTCTTCGAAAAAATATGTAAGAGACACAGTCGAGAGCCTCAGGCCCTCCAAGGGTAAACCATCCTCCCTTGACTGAAGTTTCTGCCCATCATTTTTCAGCTTCTCACCAAATGCACGTTAACCACCCCAGTCTATGACATGAGTCCACACGCGGGGAAGCCACCTCTATTTTCCTGACAAAACTCATGGAACCGGAAGTCATACAGCATGGATCGGAGAAATATGCGCAGGCATGTGAACTACGCGAAATCATCCTGCGAAAACCTCTAAAACTCCGCCTCCTCGACGAGGATCTTCGATCAGAATCTGAATACCACCATTATGGTATTTGGGATGGAGAGATGATAGCCGCCTGTCTCGTGGCCGTTCCTCATACAGACGCCCTGGTTCAAATCAGACAGATGGCCGTGGCAGAATGTCACCAATCAAAAGGAATCGGCAAAAACCTGATACAGTTCGCCGAACAGGAATTACGGACAAAAGGATTCACCCAGGTATTTCTGCACGCTCGCAAAGAGGCAGTCCTTTTCTATCGAAAACTAGGCTACCAATCGGCTGGGAGTGAATTCATAGAGATCTCCATTCCACATCTGAAAATGGAAAAGAATCTGCCGTAAAGCGCTCACACAGGTCAAAACCTGACCATAAAAAGAAAAAAAAGCAAAAATTCAGTCCTTCTCTTGACCTTTTATCCAGGTCTGTTAATGCTTAGAATAGCGTAAATTCTCAGCGCTCAGGTGAAAACGGCACCTGTGTCTGAAATCACTTCTGAGAGTTTATAGCTATGCTACCCGACCCCAGGCGTGAACACACAAGAGCTTCCGACAACGCAACGATGGTTTGCCATCGAATGTAATAATGTTGCGTGGGATCTAGCCTCCCAAACCAAACGATCAACAGACGAAGATCTTCAGATGTTCGATGCCGCTCATGCCTCGGCCTACCATTGGTCGGAAGTCGGAGAAGCCATCAACCATGCCCGCGCTGATATGCTACTCGCACACGTACACTCACTTTTAGGTGAAGGTAGTAACGCCCTTTTCTACGGGAAACGGGCCTTGGAATTTTGTCAGAACAATCAATGCGATGACATGGATCTACCCTTTGCTCTTTCAGAAGTCGCTTTTGCTCATTTTGTGATGAAACATCCATCTGAGCACCTCAACTACTACGAAGAAGCGGTTGAATCAGGAAAAAAGATCGAGGATCAGATCGATCACCAGATATTCCTCAGCGAATTTACCCGTATCCCCATTCCTGCGCCCATCTAGGATTTCGAAGTTCCTCTACTGATCCGTTCTGGAACAGCCTTGTCGAAAGGCCCAGAACTGAATGCTTTCTATTTACAAAACGAAGAGAGATATTGATTATATGAAATACCGTTCATTGGGTCGAACCGGCGTAAAAGTCAGTCCCTTCTGCTTGGGATCAATGATGTTTGGCGGAAGAACCGAACCCAAGGACAGCTACGCCATCATTGATCAATTCATCGATCGAGGCCTCAACTTCATCGATACGGCAAATGTATATAGCCTGGGACGCAGTGAAGAAGTTGTCGGCGAAGCCCTAAAGCGAAACGGAAAGCGGGAGCAGATCGTCCTAGCCACTAAAGTTTTTGGTAAAATGGGTGACGCGCCCAACATGCAAGGCAGTTCTCGCCGCCACATCATCCAGCAATGTGAAGCCAGTCTCAAACGACTACAGACCGACCATATCGATCTCTATCAGATACATCGTCCCACCTCTGAAATACCGATCGATGAAACCCTTCGAGCTCTCGATGATTTAATTCGATCGGGTAAAGTCCTCTATATCGGAAGCAGCACTTTCTCTGCCTGGCAGGTTATCGAATCTCTATGGGTGGCCAAGGAACTGGGACTCAATCGCTTCATCTGCGAGCAACCGCCCTACAACATTCTGGATAGACGAATCGAAAACGAACTCCTGCCCATGGCCCGAACCTATGGAACAGCCATCATCCCATGGAGTCCTCTGGCAGCAGGCATCCTATCCGGAAAATACAAACGAGGTGTAAAACCACCCGCGCAATCACGGTTAGCAAACTCTCCCCCAAACTCCAATCAACAAAAGCGACTCAATGATCATGTCTTTGATGCGCTCGAAGGGCTCGAAAAAATCGCAGACGCAAAGGGCTGCACACTCTCCCAGTTTTCACTGGCCTGGTGTCTGCACCAACCTGGCGTCACCAGCCCGATCCTCGGCCCCCGAACGATGGAACAATTCAAAGATAATCTCGAAGCTCTCGAAGTGAAAATCACTGAAGAGGACTGCCAGAAGGTCGATCAATTGGTAAAACCCGGGACAGCACTCTCCTCTTTTTACGCAGCTGACTTCGGGCCTCACCAGTTCCACTGGTAATGGAGACGGCGATACACCTGTTACCTCAATCGCCTCTTTTTCGTTTCAGACAACTCCTCGAACCTCAGGGATTCGGCATTGCCTCTTTCAGGAACAAAGACTTCGATCACTGGCATCTTCAGTTGGATGATCCAAATCACATAAAAGAAAGCACTGATATATGAAATACCGTTCACTTGGTCGCACCGGCGTAAAAGTCAGCCCACTCTGCTTAGGCACTATGATGTTTGGAGGAAGAACCGAGCCAGAGGATAGTTACGCCATCATTGATCAATCCATCGAGAGAGGCCTGAACTTCATTGATACAGCCAATATGTATAGCCGAGGACGAAGCGAAGAAGTCGTAGGCGAAGCCCTGAAACGCAATGGAAAACGGGAGCAGATCGTCCTCGCCACCAAGGTATTCAATAAAATGGGCGATGATCCCAACATGCAGGGCAGCTCCCGTCGTCACATCATTCAACAATGTGAAGCCAGTCTCAAACGACTACAGACCGACCATATCGATCTCTACCAAATACATCGTCCCACCTCTGAAGTGCCGATCGATGAGACTCTCCGCGCTTTCGATGACTTGATTCGCTCAGGGAAAGTCCGGTATATAGGAACCAGTACCTTCTCGGCCTGGCAAGTTATCGAATCTCTATGGGTCTCAAAAGAGCTGGGACTCAATCGCTTCGTCTGCGAACAGCCGCCTTATAGCATTCTGGACCGGCGCATTGAAAGCGAACTCCTGCCCATGGCTCAGACCTACGGAACCGCCATCATCCCATGGAGTCCTTTGGCTTCGGGATTACTCACCGGTAAATATAAACGGAACTCACCTCCTCCTCAGAACTCACGCTTTGCGAACCATGAAAAAATCCCTTTCCAACACGAACAATACAATGATCAGGTCTTTGATGTTCTGGACGGGCTTGAAAAAATCGCAGACGCAAAAGGCTGCACACTCTCCCAGTTTTCGCTGGCCTGGTGCATGCACCAATCTGGCATCACTAGCCCCATTATAGGGCCTCGCACCATGGAACAACTCGAAGACAATCTTAAAGCCCTCGAAGTGGAAATAACCGAGGAGGATTGCAACATCGTCGACGAGCTGGTAAAACCCGGTACTTTCGTGGCACCCTTTTATATGGCCGATTTTGGGCCGCATCAGTTCCACTGGTAACATAAAAAAACGGTGACCACAGAAAAGTGATCACCGGCATTTCTTTTAATAAACAGTTAGCGGCTTATTCCTCGCTGACGGGTGGTGGTCCTTCGTGTCCATGCCCGTGATCATGCATAGCCCGATGTTTCCGGTCTCTCAAGCTTCTAAATGCTTCGAGCAGTTCTGCTGAATCCAATGAGCCACTACCATCGACATCAAATTTTTCCAGTAAGCGCCCGGCTCTTTCGGCATCAGTCCGATTCTTCCAGCTTTCTCCATGAGGTCCTTTAGTTTTTTGTTCCTCATGTTTTGCACGCATCTTAGCTATATGCTCTTTTCGTTTTTCTTTCATTTGAACGATAAATTGCTCTAACTCCGCTGCATTCAAAGCACCATCTGCATCCGCATCATTATTCTCCAGAACCCGAGCTACCCGCTCTTCGGGATTCGGGCGAGATTTTCCATCTCCCTCAGGAGAGGCGTAAGTCGAAACAATTAAAGAAAGTGCAACACCTGCAAATATAAGTATTCTTTTTTTCATTATTTTTTTTGTTAACGGTTATAAGGTTGTTACTGCTTACGACGCGGTAGCTACAAAAAGGTTACACTTCGATTGAAGTGTCCCTAAAAGCAGCCGTTACCCAGGAAAACAAGAGGGCCCCAAGGGCTCGAATGTTTTATAGGTTAAGACAAATTCCTGATGACCGAGAGACTCCGACTTACTCCTTTTTCCTGCCGCAACATCCATAAGGTAAGCACAGAGTTCTTCGCAAACCCCTGCTATATCTGCTTTGCCCTCTAGAATACAGCCCGCATCGATATCCATATCATCCTCCATTCGGCGAAAAGTCTCAGGATTCCCACAAACCTTTATCACAGGACTGATAACAGATCCAACCACGGAACCTCTTCCCGTCGAAAAAAGAATCAGATGCGAACCACAGGCAATCAGTTCAGCGATTTCAGCACTGTCATTGATATTAGGAAATCCAAAACGCACTTCCCCATCCGGAACAATGTCCAATAAATACAACCCTCCCTGCTTCGGCTGATCACCGGGTTTCAAAATGCCTGAAATCCTTGAAGATCCACTTTTTGCATACGCCCCCATTGATTTTTCTTCCAACGTAGTAAGGCCACCATCAGCGTTTCCCGGGGCGAAGCTCCCATGCCCCAAAACAGAATAATATTTTGCTGCCTTTACCACCGTGCTAAAAAGCTCCTTTCCCAGAGCTTCATGGACAGCCCGATCGGCCATGATTTTTTCACACCCTATCAATTCACCTGTTTCCTCAAAGATACAAGTAGCCTCTGCCTCAACCAACCGATCAAAACAATGACCGATCACAGGGTTGGCCGAAATACCACTGGAGGAATCAGAACCACCACAAATCGTCCCGATAATCAATTCATCAACAGCGAGCGGCACGCGCGGGACTTTCTCCAGTTCAAGGAGCGTCTCTTTCACCCAAACACGTCCTTCATCCACCGTCTTTTTTGTTCCACCACTTTCCTGGATGATCAAGGTGTGAACGGGTCGCCCACTCTCCTTGATTTCTTCCTGTAAACGCCCCCGATTAAAACTCTCACACCCCAAGGAGACCAGCAACACACCCCCCACATTTGGATGAGTGGAA
>JAESUN010000274.1 GCA_016763045.1 Opitutaceae bacterium
AGTGGAAGCTGCCTGGTAAGCCAGCCCAAGGGAATCGCCCACGAAATCCGCTATCCGTTGAATTGGCTCGATTTGGTAGTTATGCGCTAGAATGACGGCGTTTCGTTTCTCTTTTAGCTCGAGGATTTCTTCCTGGATAGGTGTGAGGGGAGCCTCTTCACCTTCAAGGGAAGCAAGAGCAAACGGTTCGTATGCAAGGAGGTCAGGCATGATTAGAATAAAAGATAAAGTAGCACGGATTCAGGATTGGGGCAATCGAGCACCACTAGAGTCGTTATTTTGATTTTTCAGACAGTTTCTTGATGATATCTTTAAAGGAAGGGTTTTTTCTCAGGCTTTCCAAATCGGGGTCTTGTAGCATCCAGTCCCTATCGACGTAGCCTAGCTTAATCGCAAAATTGAGCGTTTCGATGGCTTGAACCTCTTTGTTTTTGAGAGCGAAGCTGCAGGCGAGATTGTAATGAGCAGTGGGATTATCCGGCAGGAGTCGCACGAGCTTCCTATCCATGCGCAGGCCGTCATCAATTCGACCGTCTTTGGTGTAGAGACCGCCGAGGATCTCCAGGACTTCGATGTCTTTGGGGCTTCGTTTGAGGATCCCTTCAAAAAAGGTGATCTCGAAATCGTCTTTTGGCGATTTGTGCATAGCAGTAACAGGCTGGGTTACAGGATTAGCCGTGGTTTTTGCAGGTCCCTGTTTTATGGAACTTGTTACACTGGGCAGTAACTTGCAGCCGCTGAGAAACTGGCGTTAGTCCAAGTTTGGAGGAAACGGTGGCGCCATACCATTCCATGAAAGGGGCGCTGATCTCGAAGATCTTGTCGCAGTCCTCACAAATAATCTGTGCTTGCTGGGGATTATCATCCGGATTCGCTAGGTAATATTTCAGGCTCTTGCCGATATCGACCTCACGGAGGAGATTGCTCTCGATCATGATGGGCAGCGCCCGATAGACGGTGGCCCTTGAGACGGAGCTGTCGATAGCCCGAGCCTTGTCGAGCAGTTCTTCTGCTGTGAAATGGCTGGATTCAGCGAACGCTGCTTCGAAAATGGCCATGCGTTGGCCCGTCACTCGAAGGTTCTTTTCAGCGAGGTAGTATCTGAATTTTTCCCGGCAGGCCTGTATTCTCACAAAGATAATGTCATGAGAGACAAAAAAGCTGTCAACCAGTATTACTGGGTGTGATTTAATACTATTTTAGATGATCTCGTCTTGCTTTAGCAGCTGTCGACCGCCAGTAAGAAATGGTGAAAACTGGTAATCAGATTGTAGGAGTGTGGCCCTTGGCGGGCTTCGATAAAATCCTGCATTACCGAGTGCCGGAGCATTTGGCCGGGAAGATCCCGGCAGGGGCATTGGTGAAGGTTCCTGTGGGGCATCGATTCACCTTGGCGGTTGTTTACCGGGTGGATGTGAAAGCAGATGTTCCAGAGTCCCGACTGAAGTCTATTGTGGAGGCGATTTATCCGATGCCTGTTTTAACGCCTGATATGGTTAATCTGATTAATTGGATGGTCTCCTATTATGGCTGCAAAAGGGAATCGATCATAGAGGCGATGATTCCATCTGCTGTGCGTTTGGGTAAATCGGCCCTGATGGAGAAGACCCTTTCTGTGGCGAAAAAGTTAAAGAAGGAGGAGCTGGCTCAACTTGAAAAACGAGCACCTGCCCAATATAAGGTCTATCAATTTCTCTTGCAGGAACGGAATCCTCTAAAAAAGGGGGTGGTGATTGGGCAACTAAAGACATCCGCAGCTGTTATCAAAAGCCTGGTGGAGAAGGGTATTATCGCTGAAGAAGCTGAGCGGGCCGAACGGGTTGCTTATGACGATGAGTTTTCAAAGGGAGAGCATGTTTCCAGCCAGGCGATCACATTGAATGAGGAACAGCGATCCGCTGTTGAATCAGTGAATAAGAGCTTGGATGAGGCTGCCTTTGTGGTGCACCTCTTACAAGGTGTTACGGGTTCGGGAAAAACGGAAGTGTATCTGAATGCGTTGCAGAAAGCATTGGATATGGGCGGTTCTGTGATCTTTTTGGTGCCGGAAGTGGCCTTGACTCCTCAAACGGTGGGACGGCTTCGCTCAAAGCTGCTTGAGCAGGGAACGAATAAGGTCGTGGTGTGGCATAGCCTCCTCTCGGATGGAGAAAGGCTGGATGGTTGGTTGGCCCTCGCGAGAGGGGAAGCCAGGGTTGTGGTGGGAGCGCGATCAGCGATTTTTGCACCTCTGCAGAATGTAAAGCTTATCATCGTGGATGAGGAGCATGAACCCGCCTACAAGCAGGATGAACAGCCACGCTATCACGGACGGGATGTCGCCGTTTATCGGGCTATGCTCAATAAGGCGGTCTGCTTATTGGGATCGGCAACACCTTCACTGGAGTCACATCTGAATGTGACGAATGGTAAATACCTGGTCAATCATCTGACCAAGCGGGTGGATGACCGGAAACTCCCGCTGATTCATGTGGTGGATATGCGCAGAGAGATCATGAAACGCCGTGGGTTACTGACGATTTCTGATTTTCTGGCAGAGAAGATTCGCGAACGGCATGAGAAACGTGAACAGATCATTCTTTTTATCAATCGAAGAGGTTATTCGAAGAGTATGATCTGCCAGGAGTGTGGGTATGTAGCAGAGTGTCGCCATTGCAGTGTTGCGATGACATACCATCGAACGGATGATTGTCTACACTGTCACATGTGTGGGGCGGAAAAAAAAGCACCGTATCATTGCCCGGAATGTAAGTCCGATGCAATTCGTCGCAGAGGTATTGGGACGCAGAAGGTAGAAGAAGTGGTTCAGCAGATAGTCCCGTCAGCGCGTATTGTTCGAATGGATGCAGATGCGATGCGGAAGAAAAATCTCTTTAGGGAAATTCTAGGCGATTTTCGAACAGGTAAGATTGATATATTGGTGGGGACTCAGATGCTGGCCAAGGGGCTGGATTTTCCCAATGTGACTTTGGTAGGATTGGTCGATGCAGATATCTCTCTGCATACGCCGGACTTTCGCGCCAATGAGCGCACTTTTCAGCTAATGGTTCAAGTAGCAGGGCGATCGGGCAGGGGAGATCTTTCAGGGGAAGTGGTGGTGCAGACCTTTACCCCGCATGCCATGCCAATCCAATTTGGTCGTCAGGCGGATGTTGTCGGTTTCAGTGAGGAAGAAATGTCGATTCGCCGTGAGTTTCGTTATCCACCTTATCGTCATTTGGTGCAGCATCTTATTCGAGGGCCGAATCCGGATAAGGTTTCCTTTTTAGCCGAACAATGGGCCAAGAAAGTGACAGCGGCGATCGCCGAGCAATCACTGGATGTGGAGCTTCGAGGACCTGTTCCGTGTGCGATCGAAAAGATCAAGGATTCCTATCGGTTTCAGATTTGGTATTTTACGAATCAGGTGACGCGTCTCGTTGCGCTTTTGTCAGAATTGCAGAAAGATTTTATCTGGTCGGATGATGTGACTCACGTGCTGGATGTGGATCCGAGTAATGTGGGTTGATCCAGTTTGTCCCGCTACAAAAAATGGAGAAAGCTTGCGATGAAGGCAGTAGATCACGATAGGATTAAACCCATGCGGATTTATTTTCTGGGCATTGCTGGTACTGCGATGGGAAACGCGGCCTTGTTGTTGCGTTCAGCCGGGCATGAAGTTCTCGGAGCTGATGAGAATGTATATCCGCCGATGAGTGATGTTCTCACGGAAGCCAAGATTGCGTATTTTGAAGGATATGATGCTGATCGCATTGATACGTTGCAGCCCGATTTGGTTGTGGTGGGAAATGCGCTCTCTCGTGGAAATCCGGAAATAGAACGACTGTTGGATAAAAGGGATATTCCCTTTGAGTCGTTGCCGGGGGTGTTGAACCGCTTTGTTTTATCCCAGCGTCGCAATATTGTGATATCCGGGACGCATGGAAAAACCACGACGACTTCATTGACGGCTTTTCTCTTGGAGAAAAATGGAGCGAATCCCGGCTTTTTGATTGGCGGAGTCCCCAATGATCAAGCAACAGGCACTCACCTTGGAGCCGCCTCCGCTGCTTTTGTGATTGAAGGAGACGAATATGACAGCGCCTTTTTTGATAAACGCAGTAAGTTTATCCACTACGCGCCTCATATCGCAGTGCTCAATAACTTGGAGTTTGATCATGCGGATATCTTTAGGGATTTGGCCGATATCAAACGCACGTTTTCTCACTTCCTCAGAACTGTCCCAAGCAATGGCTTTGTCTTGCTC
>JAESUN010000275.1 GCA_016763045.1 Opitutaceae bacterium
AGGTCACTAAGAATAAGATTTCCAAATCGTCATAAGGCAATATCTTAAGAGGATACTTTTTTACATTATGAACTCAATTCGATTACTTTTTTTTACCATAGGCCTATCGTTTGTCTTAGCGGGGTGCCAGTCTGCTTATTACGGGACAATGGAGACTTTGGGTGTGCATAAACGGGATATCCTAGTGGATCGAGTGGAAGAGGCAAAGGAAAGCCAAGAGGAAGCAAAGGAACAATTTGCGAATGCTTTGGAGGAGTTTATGGCGGTAACAGAATTTGAAGGCAGCGATTTGCGTGATGTTTATGACAAGTTAGCGAGTTCTTTAGAAGAGAGTGAAGCAAAGGCGACGGCTGTTCGGGTGAGAATCGATTCGATCGAATCTGTTGCGGGTTATTTGTTTGAGGAATGGGAAGCAGAACTCGATGAATACAGTAATGAATCACTTCGAAGATCGAGTCAGCGTCAGCTTAGTTCGACGAAGACGCGTTATGATCGTTTGATAACAGTGATGCGCAGAGCGGAGTCTCGGATGGATCCGGTTTTGGACGCTTTTCGGGATCAAGTTCTCTTTTTGAAGCATAATTTGAATGCCCAGGCGCTTGCTTCTTTAGGGGAAACGTCGATGAAACTACAGGATGAGATAGGGGAATTGATCGCTCAGATGGAAAAGTCGATTAGCGAGGCGAACTCCTTTATCGAATCAATGCGCACTGCAGAGTAGACGCTTTGGTTTGTTGATGAGGATAAATTCTGAATGTTGATCTCCCAAGAATTTAGAGATCTTAATTATCGATTACGATGGAAATTTTAGCTTGGGTTCTTCTGGTCGTTTTAGCTGTAACGGGATTACTGGGGACTGTATTACCTTTTTTACCTGGTGCAGTCATCATTCTAGCTGGTGCCGTTCTTCATCAAATCATTTTACCAGAGAGTCTGTCGTTGTGGCTCATTGTTGTTTTGATCATCCTGACAGTGATCGAAAGGGTTGTTGATTTTCTTGGATCAGTTGTCGGAGCCAAGTGGCTTGGGGCGACTCGATGGGGTATTATAGGAGCTGTTGTTGGGACCATTGTTGGGATTTTTTTTGGTCTGATCGGTTTAATTGTTGGCCCGATCCTCGGGGCTTTTGCCGGTGAGGTCATTTTTGCCAGAAGAAACATTGGTTTATCTGCCAAGGCTGGAGTCGGCGCAGGCCTTGGAGTAGGTATTGCTACGTTGGCAAAATTTGCCGTAGCATTGCTGATGGTCGTTCTGATTGCCTTTGACTTGCTAACCTGAACGTTGAGTCAATAGAGCGATTAGTGGTTATGCTTTTTTAAGGCCTCGATCACGTTTTTAGGAACAAATTGACTGACGTCGGCTCCATACTGGTTGACCTGTTTAATCAGATGAGAGCTGGTATAGCTGTAAGCGTCTTTGGTCATGACGAAGATCGTTTCGATATCGTTGTTTAGATGGCGATTCATCAAAGCCATTTGAAATTCGATTTCAAAGTCTGTCAGAGCTCTTAAACCGCGGATAATGGCGTGGGCGCCTTGAGCTTTAGCAAAGTCCACTAGGAGTCCGTTAAAGCTCACCGCAGATACATTGCGTAATGTGGAAAGGTTTTCTTCCACTAATTCGACTCTTTTTTCGGGAGTGAAGAGAGTTTTTTTTTCTAGGTTTTCCGCAATGCCTACAATGACCTTATCAAATAAACGAGAGGCTCTGGTGATGACGTCGAGATGGCCAAAGGTGACAGGATCAAATGTTCCAGGGTAAATACAGGTCTTCATTTTAGAGAAGGATGATGATTTGAAAAACGGGTTTGTGATTGAAGGAAATATCGAAGGTTGCCTTTTGTTGTTCTGGCCGATTTTTTAGCGAATTGCAACTAAAGCATGAGTCTTCCAAATATTCTTACTCTCTCTCGTATTCCACTGATGTTTGCCATCGTTGGGTTACTGTATGGAAGTTGGCAGGGGGCTGCCACATTGGGTTTTGTACTCTTCGTTATTGCGGGGGTCACTGACTGGTTGGATGGTTCGATTGCCCGGAAGAGGGGGGTTGTTTCCAATTTTGGAATTTTGATGGATGCTCTGACTGACAAGATCCTAATGATTGGAATCAAGGTTGCTTTTGTGGAGTTGAATAAGGTGAATATTTTTTTGGTCCTATTGATCATTGGACGGGAGTTTTTGATCACAGGAATGCGATTGGTTGCTGCGAGTAAGGGAGTCGTTGTTTCAGCTGAAAAAGCAGGGAAACAGAAAACTGTTACGCAAATACTGGCGATAGGGGCTTTTCTTTTGGCCGATATGTTGAGTCGGGATTGGGCGGCGTGGTTCGCCCTTGATTTAGGGTCTTTGGTTAGGTTCCTTGATCAAGGTGGACTTGTTCTTTTTATTCTAGCGACAGTCTTTACGTTAACCTCTGGTTACCGCTATATTAGAAAATACGGTCACTTGGTTTTTACAGAGAATTAAGCATTGTTACGAAAATGATGATCAGGCAACCACGGTGGACAAAAGTCCTTTCTGATAATGTTATTATCAACTTAGCGACTTTGGGCCCTGTGGGTCGGTTGAAAGCTCCAGGGACATGGGGATCTGTAGTGGGGATTCTCTGGTATACACTTTTTTATTACAACATCTCTGCCATAGGATTGCTCTTATGCACAGTGGCTTTTCTGTATGTTTCCTTGGGGATTTGTGGTGAAGCGGAGATTCGTCTGGGTAAAGTGGATCCAGGTGAAATAATCTTAGATGAATTTGTTGCGATCCCTATTTGTTTTTTTGGACTGCAGCCTTATTTGAATTCTTCTTGGGCGTGGGCTGTGTTTTTGTCGGCTTTTGTTCTTTTTCGGTTTTTCGATATCCTAAAACCTTTTGGTATTAAAAATCTACAACGGTATACCGGAGGACTAGGTGTAGTAATGGACGATGTTGCTGCGGCTGGAGCCACTTGCCTTGTTCTGAATATTTTTTTCCGACTGGTTTTTTAACTTAAATTTTCTTCGATTCTTCCGGAAGAAAAACCAA
>JAESUN010000276.1 GCA_016763045.1 Opitutaceae bacterium
AAGCGGAAGCGTGGTTCTACTTATATTCAGCATTTTTGTGATCGAAAACCGCAGCTCCAAAAACTGATTCGCATGAGCAAACCATCAAATTCTTTCGAATCATTTCAATCAAACCGCTGGATACGTCGTTTAAACAGCATTTTTCAAATCGTATTCATCCTGATTCTTTTCGGCTCGATTAATTATCTGAGCCTAAGACATTTTAAACGCATCGATTTAACCCAAAACCACGCCTATACGTTATCCGCAGAAACGCTCTCCTATATCGAAAGCATTAAGACCCCCATCAAGATCTATGTGACTCTGACCGATGATGAAAACGGAGGGCACTTTAACCAAGCATACAATGATGTAAAAGGAATGCTCCGGGAATTTGTTTATGCCGCCCGTAACAACCCTGAAAACCACATAACGTTTGATTTCATCAATATTTTCCAGGAACGAAAAAAAGCCGAAGCCCTAGGCCTTGAACATTCAGATGTCGTTGTTTTCACCTCTGGAGATAAGCGACGAACCATCTTTCCCGATGAGCTCTACAATACACAGAACAATAAGCTCAACCAATTCAAGGGAGAGACCGCCTTTACCTCAGCGCTCCTTGACATCTCTAATCAACAACAACAAGTGCTCTATTTTCTGACAGGCCATGGTGAGATGGGCCTCGATAATGTGAATCGGATTCGTGGTATTTCTCAATTGGAAGGCCTATTGAAAATCAGAAATTTCGAAACCCGAACTCTTGATTTAAATGCAACAGGAAAGGTGCCCCAAGATGCCGACATGGTCTTTCTTATTTCTCCTCAAGCGGCACTTTATCCAACAGAACAAGAAGCTCTGCGCCAATACCTGGCATCGACAGCCGGACGCTTAATGATCGTCCTGGATCCTGGGCGTCAACATGGGCTGGATGACCTTTTCTTTGAATGGGGAATCTTGGCAGATGACGTTCAAGTAATTGAGAGCGATCCCGATTATCTGATAAACGGAGGAGACCTTCTTATTAAGAGATTCGCTCCCCATCCTGTTACTCAAGTACTTATCGAAAACAGTCTCCCTATTCTAACCGGTCGGGCTCGTTCTGTAAGAGCTGACCCTGGCCGACCTCTGGACGAGAGCTTGACCGTCACAGAATTAATGGGGACTTCGGATCGCAGTTGGGGAGAACGCAACTATACCGACGTAGAAGTCGTAGCCTACAATGCAGGCACTGATCTGGCTCCACCCATACGAATAGGGACCATCTCAGAACGAAAAGTTGATTCAAGTTTAGGGATCAAAATACCTGGAGGCCGTGTCATAACTCTTGGCACATCGGATTTCCTTTCGAACAACCGAATCGCCTTGGCAGGAAACCTTACCTTTTTCTTAAATACCGTGAGCTGGGCACTCGATCACGAAAACCTTCTAAATATCCCACCTCGCCAAGTCGAAAACCTTCAACTGGTCATCAGCCAGAAACAACTAAATTTTACTCGTATAGCGATTGTCGCAGGTCCCCCCGTTGTCATCGGACTTTTAGGACTGCTTGTCTTTATGTTTCGCCAACGTCACTGATAGTCTACTCAAACAACAATTCTTTCATCCATTAAATAGGAAACGTGTTATGCGCACCAAGATTACTCTACTCCTACTGGTTTTAGTCTGTGTCTCTCTCTCATATATCATTTTTTTCGAAAAGGACTATAATACAGATCCTCGAATCTTTGATGCCCGAGGTCTTGTGCTCAGCCCTAAAGCAGCCGAAATCGACTATCTCAAAATTGAATCCACCCGGCTTTCATCCACCCCAATCCTCCAGAAAACAACAAAAGGTTGGGAGCTCGTTAGCCCTATCAGTTGGCCGGCCAATTTTTTCGCGGTCAACCGCATCCTTTCCCAGTTACAATTTCTCGAAAAAGAAAATAGCTTTCTCGTCGAAAAGCTAGATGAGAGTGGTCAGACCCTTGCAGATTTTGGACTAGATCCCGCCGACCTGACCCTAACCTACGGCCAAAAGGGAGAGCTGAATCAAATCAAAATCGGCTATCCCACGAAGTCAGGAAATCGCCTTTATATTCTTTCTCCAGATAAACTCCGAATTCACGTCGTCAGCCTGAGCCTACTCGAAAGTCTTTCTGTCCGAATAGAAGACCTCAGAAGTAATGATATTTTCGAAACACCTGTTTTCGAAATCCACTCATGGAATCTACAACTCAGAGAAGCTGGAAACCTCCGAGTTCGACTAACGCAAAGAGAAGGTAATTGGCTCTTTGAAACTCCCATTTCCGCACGCGCAGACAACGCTGCAGTCGAAACTCTTCTGAATCAAATCACCGGGCTAAAAATCCAGTCATTCGTCCAAGACAACAGTAGTGACCTCGATCTACTAGGCTTGATCAATCCATCTATGCGCATTACCTTGGAAGGCAATGGGACACGCGAATCCCTCCTAATAGGGAATCAGAAAACGGGGTCAGAAGGAGAGATTTATTACTATGCCAAAAAGGAAAACCAAGCGACAGTCTTCACCGTCTATATTGATTTCCTGGATACCCTTGAGACGGCACAGATAGGACTGCGGGATAGACGTCTATTCTCTGGAACAGAAGAATACGTCCAATCCATCACTCTCACGAAATCTGGAAGCGATTCTGTTTTACTGCAAAAACTAGAGAACGACTCATGGCAAGTGGGTTCTCGTGGAGCCGATCAATCACTTCAAACAATGCTCGGCGATGAGACAATTATAACCAATTTCCTTCGAAGATTACTTTGGCTAAACACACTAGCCGATACCGGCTTCATCAGTGATGCCCCTTCTGCCGCTGATCTCGAAAGATATGGACTAGAGCACCCACTCTGGACAATCGATATTTCATCACGAAAACAATCATCGAGCACAACAGAAGAAGAGCCTAATGGAGGCGAACTTCATTCCCAGAGCCTCGCATTGGGAATATTTGAAGGCAGCGACACTACACATATCTATGCTAAAATGCGCAATTCTCCTTCAGTTTATCTCCTTGATTCAAGCATCTTAAGATCACTTCGCACGAATCCAATCTACTACCAAAGCCGCCTCCTTCAAGGGATCCCCCCAGAGGCTGAAATAAATGCACTAAAGATAACGAATCTAGGAAACAAAACCCCGATCCTGAGCATCGAAATAGACGAAAACACGCCTTGGACAAAGGCTGTAAAAAACCTAGATGAACGAGAGGAAAATGGCATAAAAGAACTCCTACAATCACTGGAAACATTTAAGGCAAAAGCCCTTCTTCACAACGAATTCACTCCCACAGTGACATTTGCAGGAAACGATCAACCATGGAGCTATTTGCTCGAAATTTCTACCACTCCAAATGGAGGAGACAGATCACAGCCCTCTCTCTTTTCACTCTATCCTTCAGAAACCACAGGAGGCACCACCCTCTTAGCGGGATCAAAGGATCTCAATCTTGTTTTTGAGACGGATCAGAAATTTCTCGATGCATTCACCACTCTCGTCTCTCAACGACCTGAACCAGAAAAAATGGCAGAGCCAATTGAGATAACGGATGAACCTTCTGCTTCAGACGATATTACCGCCCCGGCAGAGATAATCGAACCAGAGGAGCAGCCCATCCCCACCTCTCCAACTCTATAAGCTCCGCCTTTCCAGGTTTACTCTAATGCCTTCAGACCGGCCTCCTAACAAAATGAAAACCTTCCGGTTCATTTGCGGGAAGAGCATCGGGATGTGCTACTGTCTCCTCGAATATTTTTTTATCTGCATCTTAGCTCTCAGCGCCTGCTTTCTCCT
>JAESUN010000277.1 GCA_016763045.1 Opitutaceae bacterium
CCGTAGGCTTTGGTCAGGCAATCCTGAACGCCAACCATCTCCAGCACTGCACGAGCGGTACCACCAGCGATAACGCCGGTACCAGGTGAGGCCGGGATCAAGCGAATCATGGATGCACCGAATCGGCCTTCGATCTGATGCGGCAGTGTGCCGTCCTTCAGCTCGATCTTGACCAAGTTACGACGAGCGGCCTTTTGAGCCTTCTCGATAGCAACTGGCACGCCGCGTCCCTTGCCGTAACCGATCCCGACGCTTCCGCGACGGTCGCCTACAACAACGAGAGCTGCGAAGCTGAATCGTCGTCCACCTTTGACCACGGTCGCGGTACGAAAGATACCGACGGTTGTGGATTCCAAAGCCTGTGTACTGTCTTCAATTAATTCCGGCATGATATTCCTCTAAACGCTAACCCGTGACTCAATAGCCTACGGAGATGAGCTTGGTTACAGCCCAAGGCCGCCCTCGCGAGCGGCATCGGCCAGGGCCTTAACCCTGCCGTGGTATCGAAATCCGTTTCGGTCAAAAGCGACCTTACTGATGCCTGCGTCTTTCGCCTGCTTGGCGATTTCCTTGCCCACTTCGGTAGCCGCAGCGATGTTCCCGCCGCCACTTGCCTTGATGGTGCTGGCAGACGCAAGTGTCTTGCCGTCCAGATCGTCGATGATCTGTGCGTAGATATTGGTCAGGCTGCGGAAGACCGTTAGACGAGGGCGTTCCGGCGTGCCAATGACACGTTTGCGGATGCCCGTCTTGCGGCGACTGCGGCGTACTGTTTTTTGTTTCTGTTTGTCCATCGTATCGTTTCCCAGTGCCGGTAACTTTTCCGGGTGAGGGTCTAATGAAAAGTTCGTTATGATTAACCGCTAGCGAAGGCTTTGCCCTGCTTACGGATGATATGCTCGTCGGAGTACTTGATGCCACGCCCGTTGTAAGGTTCTGGCTTACGGTGTGCCCTGATCTCAGCGGCGATTTGGCCGACCAACTGCTTATCAGCACCGCTGATCTTCAGCTTGTTCTGCTGGATATCAACCTTAATGCCTGTTGGGACTTCAACCACGCGGGTGTCGGCGTAACCGACTTTCAGGTTGACCTTGTTGCCTTGCAGCTTCGCGGTCCAACCCACACCGTTGATTTCAAGGTTCTTTTCGTACCCCTTAGTCACACCCTGGATCATGTTAGCGATCAGGGAACGTGTCAGGCCGTGCATCGCTTTGGAGATGCGTGACTCAACGATACGTTCAACAAAAACTTGATCGCCATCAACCTTGACGGAGACTTCGGGACGGTGGTTAATGCTAAGCCGGTTGCTACCAGCTTCGACAGTAACCAGGTTGCCGCTAACCGACACCTTAGCGCCAGCGACGGGGATTGGTTTTTTACCGATACGGGACATCTCTAAGAATCCTTATCTAGTGGTTGGGAGCAAGTGCCCTTCTCCACACATTCAAGCACGGGACAATCCCGCGTTTATTCAACGGTGCACAACAACTCGCCGCCAACGTGATCCTTACGGGCCTGACGGTCCGACATCACGCCTGTTGACGTGCTAATGATCGCGATACCAAGTCCACCCAGTGGGCGAGGCAGTTCATCAGCCTTCTTGTAGACCCGACAACCAGGCTTGCTCTCACGCTTAAGCACGTGGATCAGCTGTTCGCCATTGGGGCCGTAACGAAGATCGACACGCAGGATGCCCTGCCGGCCGTCTTCAATAATGTTGTAACCGGCGACGTAGCCCTCGTCCTTAAGGACCTGGGCGATACCGGTGCAGATCTTGCTGTTGCGGCAATCGACCTTCTTGGCCTGATTGCGAGCCGCGTTGCGGATCCGGGTGATCATGTCAGCGATTGGGTCTGATAGAGACATACGTTTGCCTTAGCTGTGAATTTCTACTCGTTAATCAATCTTCGCTGCTGCCGTCGACATAGCCGACGCCAACTGCATTCTTACCACGATGCCTTACGCATTCCGGGAACTTTGCCTTCAAGCGCCAACTCACGGAGCTTGATACGGGAGATCCCAAACTTGCGGTACACCGAACGGGATCGGCCGGTTAAGGCACAAAGGTTGCGGTAGCGTGTCGGACTCGCATCACGAGGCAACATCTGCAGACCAGCGTAGTCGCCTTCCGCCTTGAGCTTACGCCGAAGATCAGCGTACTTCTCAATTGTCTTCTTGATCCTCGCCATTCTGGTGATTGTTGACTTTGATGCCATGGTGTTCTCTCGCCTGTCTCGGTATTAGCTACCGTGGTTTAAGCTATTACGCTTCTTAGTTCTTCTCTTCTGGCTTGATCAGGGGGAAGCCCATCTCAAGTAACGCAGCACGCGTGATCTCGTCGGTGCTTCGCTTGAATACGAGGTTGATGTTCATCCCGTGGATGAACTGGGCCCGTGTCATGTCGATTTCAGGGAAGATGCCCTGCTCGGTGACACCGAAGGAGTAGTTCCCACGGCCGTCAAGCTTGTCCTTGAGACCACGGAAGTCCTTGATCCGAGGGATCGCGACCGTGATCAGACGATCGAGGAATTCCCACATACGATCGCTTCGCAGGGTGACCATCGCAGCAATCTCGTAGCCCGCACGCAACTTAAAGTTGGCGACAGACTTCTTGGCCTTGCGTACGATCGGACGCTGACCTGAGATCAGTTCCAGGTCAGAAAGCACCTGCTCACGGGCCTTGGGGTTGAGCTTCGTACCTTCAAGCTGCTTGCCCATGCCGACGTTGATGGTGATCTTGTCCAGAGTCGCCATAGCCATCGGGTTATTAATCCCGAACTGCTCTTTGAGCTTGGTGACGATCTGCTCGTTATATTGTGTCTTTAACCGCGGGGTCATGATTCGGTCCTAATAGACGTGGCGATTTAGCTCGCCGTTGTGTTGCTTACTTACGTGGCTTCTTAAGTGCCGGGCCGAGCTGTTCGCCAGTACTGGCTGCCACTCGGATCTTCGAGCCATCGTCCTTGTTGACGAAACGGACTCGCGTTGCCTTGCCGTCAGCGATAGGCGATACGTTGGAGATGTGAATAGGCATCTCTTTATGTACCACTCCACCTTGGGGGTTGTCTTGGCTAGGCTTGACGTGTTTGGTGCGGACATTCGCACCCTCAACGACTACCTGGTCCTTCTCCGTTACCACACGCAGGATCTTGCCCTGCTTGCCCTTGCTTGCGCCTGCGGTAACGATGACGTTGTCGCCTTTTCTTACGTGTCGTGCCATTCGATTCAGCCTTTAGCTGTTAACTGTTAACCCTGATGATCTCTGCGTCATGCCTCGTTGGCGTGTGGCTTACACCACTTCTGATGCGAGAGATACGATCTTCATAAAGTTCTTTTCACGCAGTTCACGAGCGACCGCACCGAAGATGCGAGTGCCACGTGGGTTGCCGTCGTCATCAATCAAGACAACAGCACTGCGATCGAAACGAACGTAGCTGCCATCCTTACGACGGATGGGATTACGTGTCCGTACGACGACGGCTTTGACAATCGTGCCGGTCTTTAAGTCGCTGCCAGGCAACGATTTTTTGACCGAGCAAACGACCTTGTCGCCGACCCCGGCGCACTTACGGGTGTACTTACCTCGGCCGGTGGACCCACCCAGTACGCGGATCACATAAGCGATCTTAGCACCGGTGTTGTCTGCGACGTCGACTCTTGATTCTGCTTGAAGCATGTCTCGATTCCTTCAATGGCCCAAAGGGCCGGCCCATTTATCAGGCCTTGGATACGTCAGTTGCCTCGATCGGCGCTAATGCCTTCTCGACGACCTTTACAAGCCGCCAAGCCTTGGTCTTGCTCATCGGGCGGCAACCGGTGATCTCAACACGGTCACCCATGCCAGCCTGGTTTTCCGGGTCATGGACATGGAATTAGCTTGGCGACGAAGGTACTTACCGTACTTTTTGTGCTTCTGCTGGTAGTCAACCGCTACGGTGCAGGTCTTGTCGCGTTTATCGCTGACAACGACGCCGATTTTCGTGCCGGTAAGCGTACGTGTTGGTGTGCTTGTTTGCTCGCTCACTTGGTAGCCTCTCGTAGCTGGCGTGCACGTTGCTCGGTGAGCAGGCGTGCGATATCTCTGCGGATGTTGCCCAATTGCTTGGGGTTCTCAAGTTTTTCGGTCACGGCCTGGGTCCGCAGCTCGTAATGGCTCTTGCGGAGACGGGCGACTTCGACCTTCAACTCTTCGTCTTTGAACTTGTGTGTTTCGTTAGCTTTCATATCAATCTCTATTCCACGGCTATACGCCGGGCAGCGGGTCTAGGCGTGACGTTTCTCTACGAACCGGCACTTAAACGGCATCTTGTAAGCCACTCGGGCAAAAGCCTGTTGAGCCGCTTCACGGGAGACACCTACGAGTTCGTAGATGATCGTGCCGGGCTTCACACGTGCGACCCAGTATTCGGGCTCGGCCTTACCTTTACCCATACGGGATTCCAGGGGCTTTTTGCTGATCGGCTTGTCTGGGAAGA
>JAESUN010000278.1 GCA_016763045.1 Opitutaceae bacterium
ATGAGGAGGAGTTGTTTAATCTCTACAGAGCAGCTGACATTTTCGCAATGACAAGTATTAACTACGGCAAGAGCGTAGAAGCATTTGGTTTAGTCTACCTTGAAGCCTCAGCCTTTGCTCTACCAATCATTGCCCATGATGTGGGAGGTGTTTCGGAAGCAGTCCTGCATGAAGAGACAGGTTTTTTGATTTCTCCCGGAAACCCCCGAGCCTTAACCGAAGCCTTTTTTCGACTCATTACAGATAAAAACTTACGGATGCAACTAGGTCAGAACGGATTTAATTGGGCAAAAAAACAATCATGGCAAGATTCTGCGAAAATTTTACTCAACGAATCTCCTCCTTCAATTTAGGTCTTCCGAAAACCTAATGCTAAGGAGCAAGACTTATTTATGAATCACAGCCACAACCGGTTCGACGCCAAAAGAAACCTCTGGGCCACTAAAGAAATTATGAGCATATACTAACGAGCCCACCATCAGAGCCGCGAATAACACGCCATACAAAACAGGTAAAACCCGTGATCCTTCATCTATTATTTCCCTTTTCATTACGTCATCCCCTTAAAGTTAAAGTGGTGCCGACATAAACATCCATTAACCTGTTCTCGACAACTTAAATCAGCAGCTATTACACCATTTAGTGGTTTCTCCTATCAATACCCTAAGGGTTATAAAAAGACATCAATAACAAGCTCAAGTCAGAGTTTTTCGAGACCTTCCCTCTTAAGATTACGTAGGAATCCATAAGAGAACGGTTTAAAGCCTCTCTTGCTTTCATCCTATCTACTCAGATCAGTAAAAGCATCGCCCAGCCATTATCCTTTCACTCAAAGCCTCCGCCTGGCTTTATGGTAATGCTACTCGACCGTGACCGACTTTGCGAGATTCCTCGGTTTATCCACATCACATCCTCTTTCGACTGCGATATAGTAACTAAGTAACTGCAAAGGAACGGTTGCAAGAATGGGCATAACAGAGTCTGCCGCATCCGGGATGATGATAGTGTCATCCACCAATCCATCTGGAACCTCGCAAGACTTCGAATGAATTAAAATCACTTTCCCCTTTCGGGCTTTCACTTCCTGGATATTGGAAAGAACTTTTTGAAAAATCTCACCTCCTGTCGCGATAAAGACAGACGGACACTCTTCACAAATCAAAGCAATTGGCCCGTGTTTCATTTCAGCAGCTGGATAACCCTCTGCATGAATATAAGATATTTCTTTTAGTTTCAAAGCTCCCTCCAATGCGATAGGAAACATCGCCTGTCTGCCTAGGAAAAGAAAATCAGCATAACCCGCATATTTGGCTGCAATCGCCTTAATATGCTGGTCCTGTTTCAACGTTTCTCTAACTAAGTTGGGCACACTACGTAGAGCCTTTACCATCTCTGCTCCATCAGTGTAACTCATATCTCGAAGACGACCGAGATAAAGAGCTAGCATAGCCACAATTAACAATTGAGATGTAAATGCTTTGGTAGAGGCAACTCCAACTTCAGGACCTGCATGCTGATAAATACCTCCATCTGCTTCACGAGCAATTGTTGAACCCACTCCATTCGTGATCGCCAATGTCCGATAGCCTCTCCTCTGCGCTTCACGCAAAGCACCCAAAGTATCGATTGTTTCACCGGATTGCGTCACAACAAAAACCAAAGTATTCTTATCCAGAGGAGCATTTCTATAACGAAGCTCCGAAGCATATTCAACTTCTACTGGAATACGTGCGTAGCGTTCGATCAGATATTCTGCGACCAAACAGGAATGCCAAGCCGTTCCACAGGATGTGAACAAAAGGCGATCGATCTGCCTTAACTCTCTGGGTGTCAGATTCAATCCTCCAAAAATAGCAGTGCTCCCATCATCAGAAAAACGCCCTCGCATCGCATTCTCCAAAGCTGCCGGTTGTTCAAAGATTTCCTTGAGCATATAATGCTCAAACTTTCCCTTCTCACTATCTTCAATATTCCAGTCAATGGTATTAATGACAGGATCAATCCCTTCGTCCGCAGCTGAAACAACACGAAAACCATCACGGCTCATCGAGACCATTTCATTATCATCCAGATAAACAACATTGCTCGTATGCGTTATAATAGCCGATTCATCACTCGCCAAAATATACTCTCCCTTCCCGACTCCTAAGATCAACGGAGACCCCTTTCGGGCACCAATCAATTCGTCGGGATAATCAACACAAGTCACAGCAATTCCATACGTTCCTTCCACATGACTCAAAGCTTTTCGTACCGCGGTAAAAAAACGGGAAGTATCCTCACCGTCTTCTTTTTCCTTGGCATAATGGTACGCTATTAAATTGGAAAGAGCTTCACTATCCGTTTCTGAAGAAAAGGAAAAACCCTTAATTTCCAAAAACTTCTTCATTTCAACGTAGTTCTCAATCACTCCATTGTGAACCATAGCAATTTTCCCATCACTACTCACATGAGGGTGCGTATTTGATTCAGTTACCCCACCATGGGTAGCCCAGCGTGTATGGCTTATCCCCAGCGTTCCTTTCGCAGAATTCTTCGACGTAGCTTCCACCAATTTCGCAACCCTTCCAATACGCTTGATGACATTAAATCCAGTCGGAGAAAAAACAACCAAGCCCGAGGAATCATACCCTCGATATTCTAATCTTTTCAACCCCTCAAGGAGAAGGTTACGAACGTCTTTTTTCCCAATATAGCCTACGATACCACACATAATATTTAACTGAATATAATCATTTTAGGATACTTTTCCCAAGAGAAATCGACAGTGCTCTATATCGGACAAAAATCGATCAAATGAAGCATTCCTACGGATCGAGTCACTTCTTCCTTTTTTCCAGAAATTCTTCCACGCTTTTAAGAGTCCAAGTATTAAAAACCGACTCTGCACTCAACCAGCCCTTTCGGGCAATCCTGACACCTGCATCCACAAAGCCTAAATGCTCAATAGAATGAGCATCTGGATTAATACTCGTCAAATGTCCTTTTTCGACAGCCCTACGCCAATGTCTCCAGTCCATGTCAAGTCGATGAGGATTTGCGTTAAGTTCAATAATGACACCATTTGCAACAGCTGCATCGACTACCTTTTCTACATTCAGCTCATAGCCCTCTCTGGCCAACAACAACCGACCGGTCAAATGACCCAGCATCGTTGTCGAAGGATGTTCTATTGCCTTGATGATTCGGGCCGTCATTTTATCTCGTGGTTGGGTAAATGAGGCGTGCACGGAAACCACCACGTAATCCAATTCCTCTAAAACATCATTATTCAAATCCAATGAACCATCCGTCAGAATATCACATTCGATTCCTGAAAAAACTCTAGTCGTATATTTTCCTGATTCATTTAAAGCACGAATGGCTTCAATCTGCTGAATGACACGCTCCTCGTTCAAGCCATTTGCCTGAAAACTTGCCTTGGAATGATCTGCCAACCCAAGATAATCCCAGCCCATTTCCTGTGCAGCCAGCGCCATTTCTTCGAGTGTATTAACCCCATCGGAAGCCTCTGTATGGTTATGGAAACATCCTTTCAAATCCTCCACGCGCACCAAATCCGGCAAGCTTCCATTTTCGGCCACTTCGATTTCTCCCAAGCCCTCCCTCAATTCCGGAGGGATAAAAGTTAAATCGAAAAAATGAAACAATGCCTCCTCCGAATCAATTGTCTCACTACCCTCTACCGAAACTCCGTCGTTTTCATTACTTATCCCCCACTCGCTTAAACTCAAGCCACGAGACAATGCCCTCTGGCGCATCTGCACATTATGCTCCTTTGAGCCCGTAAAATGATGCAGCGCAAAAGCAAATTGTGCTGGAGATACCACTCTTAAATCTGCCTGGAGTCCATTTTCGAGTCGAACACTCGACTTCGTTTGACCCTTGGCAGTTATTTCGACCACACCTTTCCGCTCGGTAAACCAATCCATCACAGGCGACGGTTCATCCGATGCCACAACAAAATCAAGATCCCCCACTGTTTCCCTGTTTCGTCGTAAACTGCCGGCATGCTCCGCCCTGATAACCTCAGACAAAACCCGTAATCCTTCCAAAATAGGTTCTGCCACCTGTTGAGCTTTCCACCATAAATGACGCCGACTGTAAATTTCTCGATTCTTTATTCCGCTAAGAATTTTTTCGGCAGACTTCACTCCAAAACCCGGCAATGCTGCGACTTCACCTTCGAGACAAGCCTCCTCCAACGACTTAAGAGACTCCACTCCCAATTTGTCATGCAACACTTTTATCTTCTTACCGCCCAACCCCGGAATATCCAACATCTGTATCAGCCCTTCTGGAACAGATGCCCTTAAGTCAGTATAAAACTTTAATTTCCCTGTCCCAGATAATTCCTCAATTTTTTTTGCCAGAGCCACTCCCACTCCTTTGATATCATTCAGTCGCCCCTCAGCAATAACATCCTCGAGCTTCTCAGTCAACGTCTCCAGCGCACGCGCTCCATTTTGATAAGCACGTATTTTAAAAGGGTTTTCTCCTTTTAATTCAAGTAGAGTCCCTATCTCACTCAGAATCGCTGCAACCTCTTTTTTATTCATTCAATCACAACTCAAACAAAGTGTCTCGAAAAGTTCAATCTTTAGGCAAAAACCAAATCATCAACGCTCGTTAAACAGATAAAGTAAAATCAACTATTCCATACGATTTCCCATTGATCAGTAGTTCAACCCGATGCTTCCCCTTATAGTATTTCCGAGTCGTGATGGCCTTGAACAAATGAGCCTTTGAAATCTCAATAGAATCATCCATTCCAAGGGAAAACACCTTCCATTTGAAGACCTTCGCCGTTAACTGACCATTGGCTTTCATATGATGAATCGCATAGTCAACGGCCAAATGTTGAGTCTTTTTTGATTTGGATTTGAGCTTAACAAAGAGACTAAGTTTATCCCCCATTTTGATTTGATTTTTTCCCACCCGAAATACCTCGAGTGATAATTTCGGAGAAACACTAAACCCCAACCATTGAAAGACCTCCTGATGACCCGCCTTCACTAGGCTGCGTGTTCCATGCCGAATAATCCATTCCGTATCCTTATTTCCCTCTTTGAGCCAAGCTTGGCACGTTTTTAAAACCAAATCAGGATGATCCTTAGAAATATCATTCAGATTATTCGCTACAGAACGCCTGACATATTCACTCTTATCTGATTTTAGCTGCTCTAGGAGTTTTAGAACAGGAAGTGGATCTTCACAATATTGCTGCAATCGAATTCCCCATGGCAGTCGAGGACGAATTCCTTCTGACACAAGACGACGAACATGCTCATCCTTATCCCGACACCACTTCAATAGAACTTTCTCCGTTTGCTTTGCATTCTGCATAAGAAAGGGGCGAATCGCAAATTCCGCCGAAGACAACGGCGTAAGATCCTTCAGTAACTCAAGAGATATTTTCGAGTGTCCGCGGCCATAAACACTGACATAATCAATCAGAGGCCATCCCGCAAATACACTAAAAGAATCCTCCTTATTCCCCCAGTCCCAGTTCTCTTTGACGCAATGCAAAACCTCCGCCGCTTCAGTGAAATCCGATGGAAGATACTTATGCAAAACATCGATCAGATGGTGCACTCGCTGCTTTAACTCTAGTTCAGCAAGACCATTCAATGCATCTTTGACAAACCTATCAAAGGGGAATTCATCGATAATCTTGCATAAAGTCCTGGCCATTCGATCAACAGCATCCGCCCCAAGCCCATCCCTCATTAATCGCTGCTCTGCCATAATCTTGTAAAGAGGCTAATTACTCGATCCTTCACGTTGAATATCCGGATAAACATCTGAAAACCTCAACCACGTGTCGCGCTCCAGCCCAGGTTCATTGGAACGAACAATGTTCAAAGTAATCTGTAGCTCCTTCAAGGCTCCGTCGAAGCGATTTTTCGTACAGCCAAATCGCTCCAGGCATTCCCTTCGAAGAACACCTGTTTCATAGGGCTCCAGTCTCACCAGTTCAAAGATTTCACGACTTAACTCCCGACATTCTTCAACAGGCTTATGATAGGCCTGATAGTGAGACTCCCGTAGATACGCCATACTCATCAGCACAGCCGCGCCGCCTCTGATCTTTCCATAAAAAATCTCATTCGGAAACAATTCCGGTAATGCATTTTTCCAGTACCAAATCGCTCCTATTTTTTCGCCCCAGCCGCCTTCTCCTGCCTGTCTATCAGGTAAATCAACCGTATCCCACAATGATTTAATCTCTTTGAGGTTTGATTTAAAAATCGTGCAGATTTTTTCCGCCAAGATAAACCTCCGCGCCTGATCGATAGTCTTGATCATGTATTCATTTTTTCAGACACTTTCTGGTTTTGAATAGAAAAATCAACGACCCTTCAAGAAACAAAGCTTCGTTCTAAGCAGAGCGAGCATTCCATACATCCACTTTCTCCCTGATAGCACGAATATGATCCGGCGTAGAGCCGCAACATCTGCCCACAATATTAACCCCAGCCTTAAGCAAGTTATCCAAAGTCATCACCATATCTTGTGGAGTTTGCTTATAAACCGCCTTAAAGTTCTCCAACACAGGAAGCCCTGCATTTGGCTGTGCCATCGTAAAACAATCCGCATTTTCTCTATACTCGGAAATAACTTCTTC
>JAESUN010000279.1 GCA_016763045.1 Opitutaceae bacterium
AAAGAAACGCTAAATGCGCCCTCAGCCGTGACACGTCGGAAGAAATTTGGAAGCTTTAAAGCCACAAAGAATGCATCCGCGATTGGTCCTGCACCAAGCATCATTGCGGTCAGAATATCTCTGGTAAATCCCGCGACCCGAGAGAGCATCGTAAGCCCCGCCACCGTCGCCATAGCTTTTATTAATTTCATAACAAATATTTATATAGAGAGAAGTTGATCACGTCACTAAATTTACGTTTTTTCCCCTATTAAATTATTCCACATTTCCATTCTTTGTTGAAGCAAGTGAAAGTTTGAGTTTTCTGGAGCATCAGAGAGCCCTTCAAGACAAGCTCGTAATTCTTGGATGGAGTAATGCCTAATCATCTCACCTCTATCCCCTGCACCAAGTACACTTTCAGGTATTGGCGTCATTTTATCTTGATATTCACCCCAAACATCTAAGGGATTATCAGGATTAGAACTTGTTGAATAGGCGTAGTGTCGCCCCCTTAACGAGAAAGCCATAGACACATGCATAAATAGTTTCCGTCGACTTTCTTTGTCCCCACACCCAGAATAATCTAAGGACTCTATATACTTAGACATATCGTCACAGTAGTCTTTATCAGCCCTGATCTTACCATAGAGAGCCTTACCACCGTCAGTCTTATCCATTGACATAGCCACCAATAACATCGACGCATATATTTGGTGCATGCCTACGGTATCATCAGTATCTATGGCTATAGGATGAACAAGAGAACGACACCATTCTTTAATCTTCCTTGGGTTAAACTTAAAGCATTTGCAAATAGCCGTGGCGACATCAATCATTTTATCTTTGTCTTCGATTCTTATGGGTAAGACACTTCCCCCTCCATCAGCCTTAGAAAAAAACGGGTTAAATTCAACATCTAAAAACCCTTTAAACTCAATTTTAGAAATTTCAGGTAAATTAGCTTCTCTTGTAATAAATCTTCTATAATAATTTGAAAAATCTATATCTCCGTATAATTGTTTAACTGATTGCTCAAGCTGTTCCTTATCAACAGCGATTACAAAGCAAACCCCTTTGGCTGAAAATATGTGCTTAATTGCTTCAAGAAATTTAACAGCATAATCTGGGCGGACACGATCTAGTTCATCAACAAAAATCACTAGTGGTTTACCGCCCAATGTTTTTGTGTATTTTTGAAGCTCATCCCTTAGGGTTTCATATGCCTTCTTTTTAAATGAATATTCTTTATGCAAATCTTCTCCAATTTTTCGAAGATTACGGTTTTCCTTTTCAGTTACAGTCAGTATTTTTTGTAAATTAAATCCAGTAGTGTGGGCGACAACATCATTGATACCAAGAGCAGTTGCCCCCAAGCCCTCCTGCATAGATTTCTTTAATTCTTTAGATAGACTCTTACTCATGACATGAGAATACAATGCACTAATAATAGGGACTAACGGCTCTTCATCAAAATCAGTTTCCCACGCATTAATTGATATAACTTGATACGGTTCTTCTTGATTTTCTAAATAGTGTTGCCACATTTCAAGAAACGCAGTCTTACCTGAGCCCCAAGAACCATTTAAACTTAAAACAAACGCTTCTTCATAAAGAGGAGTATATCGCGTAATTATTTTTGTCAGTTGTTTGGCAAACGGTTTGCGATCAAACATATCAAACCCATTTTCAAACTGCTTCTCAAGCTGTGGCTTTTCTTCAGATTTCTTTTTTGTTTTAGACATGCAGTTACCCTCACATTTTTCTTGGTAAATATTTTCTCTAGTGCTATCCATTAACTCTACAAAATGAGGACAATATGGACAACCCTGAAAAAGAATGGTTTGGTGAGACACCTGTTACACCTGATGAGAAGACGAAGAAGGTTCTTGGGGTGTTTCATAATGTGGCGAGTAAGTATGACATTATGAATGACTTTATGTCTGGGGGGCTTCACCGTGTTTGGAAGGATCGTTTGATCCGCATGATCCGTCCGCGTAAAGATTACAAGTATCTCGATATTGCAGGGGGCACGGGCGACATTGCGTTCCGTATCCGTAAGGCTACGTCTCCGAAAACACAAATCACAGTCTCTGACATTAATGAGTCTATGTTATCAGTTGGGCGCGACCGCGCGTTTGATCGTGGGTATATAGATGGGCTTGAGTGGGTCACAGGTAATGCAGAAGACCTCCCCCTTCCTGACAATTCATATGACGTGTACACAATTGCCTTTGGATTACGCAATGTGACACATATAGATAACGCCCTTAAAGAAGCCGTACGTATTCTTAAACCAGGGGGGAGATTCTTCTGTTTAGAATTTTCACACGTAAAAGACCCAATGTTGGCAAAAATATACGATACATACTCATATAATGTTATTCCTAAGATTGGAGAGCTTGTTGCGAAAGATGGCGATAGTTACCAGTATTTAGTTGAGAGTATCCGCAAGTTTCCGAAGCCTCTTGAGCTTGAAGAACGCATGAAAGATGCGGGTTTCGTACGAACGAAGTCTACGCCTTTGACCTTTGGTGTGGTTTGCATTCACGAAGGTACGGTCGAGTAGCCATTTTATTTTCCATAGTCCTCTCGAGAAAAAGCTTGCAATTCAGGGGCAAAATGTTGCATGAATAGCTCTTACATTTGATTACATCAAAAAAAGAACACCCGCGTTGGGGGAAATTAAATAGTTTATAACTAAGGAGAGAATACTATGAACAAATCATCACTTACAGCTGTCGCTGCTGTTGCTATCGTTGCCATTGCTGGTATCGGATATTTCAGCGGAGATCAAAATACAGCAGGATCATTGAACTCAATCACACCAGCAGCTGGTGAAATGGGCTCAGTAATCTCAGACGTAACATCAAGCGCTTCTTCAGCGGTTATTTCTGGTGTACAAACTATTTCTGACACAACAAGCGCAGTTGTTGAAACAACAACTGAAGCAGCAACTTCTGCTATCGACGCAACAACAGAAACAGTTTCTGACATTGCAGGAACAGTAACTGAGACAGCGACTGAAACTGCAACAACAGTTTCTGAAACTGCTGAAACAGCAACTGAAGTTTCTACAGAAACAACAACAACAACAGAGACAGCAACCAAAACTGCAACTGATGCAGTAACAGAAGCGACTACAGAAGCTGTTGAAACAGCAACTGATGCAGTTGAAGCT
>JAESUN010000280.1 GCA_016763045.1 Opitutaceae bacterium
CATTGGCATCCAATAATTCTATAGGACTTTGGTCCCATAGTCCATAGTGCCATGCCGTTGCTATATATCCTGAATCCTCTGGGCTATAAGCCAGACCATTCGCGAAGCGGCAATCGACATTGATCGGCGGCATTTTGTGCCGAAACCGTTGAACGCCCAGAAACTGCACTAATCCGTTCATAAATTTAGCTTAGTAAAGACACGTCTTTAACGAGACAGACCGGAATTCCGGAGGATAACACCGGCTGCGTTATAGCCTGGCAAACCGGTTATGTTACCCCCGGGATGAGAACTGGAACCGCATAAGTAAAGTCCTTCGATGACGGTCTGGTACTGCCCGGCTCCGGGGAATGGGCGATTGTATCCGACTTGATCATTCATGAAAGCTCCCACCAAAAGGTCGCCATCCTGCATATTGGGAAAGGTCTGTTGCGTGTCGACCGCGCTACGGGTGAAAGAATCGATCACCGAATCATCGAGGTTGGGCGCAAATTCAGTCCATAGCTTCAACATCTGTTGGCCGTGGAGATCTTTCTCCTTCTCCCAATTTCGAGGGTCTCCTTTGAGCCGGTAAGGAAGTTTCTCCCACATGAATGCGGTGTGACGTCCGGTCGGTGCTTGACTGGGATCAAAGTGGCTTGGGCAGCAGCCCCACATAACGGTAGGAGGAATGGTTCCTTGTTCGTGATGTTTCACTATTTCGTGAAACTGATCAACGGTTTCCAAACCCAGCACGATCATCAGGGCGTCGTTGAGCGCAGGAAACTTCTCTGCGGCGGTATAAGCAGGCCTTTCCCTCAGGTTTAGATTTAATCCGAACAATGGGGCTATCAAGTTATACTGGAATCCTGAGGCTTTCGTTCTCCATTCTTCGGGGAGAGATTCGGGCTGCATCAAGTCGATAAAGGTTTGTTGCGGGTTTAAACTGGAGATGACGCCCTGTTTTGTGCGGAGGATTCGGCCATCAGCGAGTTTCACTCCGATAGCCTTGCCTGACTCTACGATAATCTCTTCTGGAGTTGCCTGAAGCAGAAACTCTCCGCCGGCCCTTGTGACCGCATTTTGCAGTACTATCGCCAGACTCTTGGAGCCGCCGCGTGCCATTTGAGGACGGCCGCTGCTGGCGAAAAGGGAGGGAATGTGATGGCCAAACCCGGGGCAGCGCAAATCAACTTCGCGCAGTCCATTGAAGAAAAGCAAGCCTGCTTGAATAGTGGGGTGTTCGAACTCGCGCATGACGAATTCCAGAGGAGAAAGACGGCTCGTCTCCCATAAGAGTCGTCCCTCGGGACTTTTTTGCAGCAGAGCTTCGCGTTCTTGCGGGGGGATTGGCACCGAACGACTCTCGGGTTCAAGAATTTTTTGAACAATGGGGATGAAGTCATTCCTCCAGCGAAAGAGAGTTTCTGCATCTTTCTTACTAAAACGTGCGAATGACTCGGCGGTCAGATTGATATCGCTCCACCATTCCAAGACTTCGCCATCCCGGCGCACCAGTGCGGTGCAGAGTTCAGGCTGGATATAGGAAAGCCCGAGGTTTTCTAAATCGAGATCGCGATACCAAGGCATGTTGGTGATGCCACGGTGAAAAAACGAATGAGTATTGTGCAGAAAACCCGGATGCCGAGGGTCTTCCATCGTTTCTGCGCCGCCGCCAACGCAATGGCGCCGTTCGATACACAGCGTGCGCAGGCCCGCTTTACTTAAATAAGCTTGGGTGATCAGGCCATTATGACCTCCACCCAAGATGATGTAGTCGTACATTGGATACTCTTGCATTGGGGTGAAAATTACAAGGTAAACTTCATCCCGT
Source organism: Opitutaceae bacterium (assembly GCA_016763045.1). Lineage (GTDB taxonomy): Bacteria > Verrucomicrobiota > Verrucomicrobiia > Opitutales > Opitutaceae > NORP342. The sequence goes on from JAESUN010000280.1 coordinate 1,814, forward strand.
CTTCACCCACGATGGTCTCTCCATCAGGATGGAGAGAGCGAATGACGTTGGCCATGGATTCAGAGATATGGGGGTCCTTTGAAAAACTCTCGATGACAAGATGTTTCAATACCACTTTCTTGACGCCCGCTTCACTGACGATTTGTCCGATATCTTCTGGGGTCATATGCCAACCACCCCAATCTTGAGTGGCGTAGAATTCTTTGGTTCCCGAACATTCGATGAGTACCAGATCCGCGTCGCGACAAAAGTCGATCAAGCGTGGATCAGGTTCGGAGTCACTCATGATAACGATTTTCTTATCTGGCGTGGTGATCCGGTAGTTAAAGTTAAGTAACCCTCCATGCTTGGTTGCCAGTGCGTCGATGGTGTAAGTCTCGGCCTTGCGAAAAACCCCCTCCTTGGTCAGTTCAATCGTATCCCATTCCAAGTAATCTGGATTTTTTCCGTGTGAGACACGGCTTTTGATATCATCGACATAAGCATTGCGCAGTCCGTTTTCCAGGAAGGATTTTATTCCCTTGGGTCCGTAGACTGGCATGCGCTGCGTCCGTCCATTGTTCCACGATAAGAGTAATAGAAGCGGTAGATCGCAGATGTGGTCGAAGTGTAAATGAGTGATGTAAACCTCAGAGATCGTCTCTACCGGCACGCCAAAACGAGATATATTGTGCACGGCGCATCGTCCACAATCGAAGAGCAGATTTTGATCGTCGACATTGACAAGAAAGGAGGGTCCACCTCGAGTTGGATGGGCGCGAACGGCACCGCTGCCGGCAATTAAAACAGAAAGAGAGGAAGGTTCCTTCATAGGAGAATAGGATTAGAGGCTAAGAGAGGACTGAAAGTAACCATGAGGTTACCACGCTTGTCAATTCACGCCGTTGGAGAGATAGACAGATGATTGCCTGATGAAAGGTGTGTATCCCTTGATTTCGCAGGCGACCCCAAAGATCACTGGAAATGGAAACGGTTCGTCACAACCATAACATTTTTCTTAAATACAATGAACGCATTTTTTCTTAGAACAATCAAAAATGCTTGATAAATTGTCTCGCTCAATCCGCAAAGCGCCAATGTATTCATAATCTAATTTCAAAGGTGTTCGAGAGATCGAAAACAACGATTCCCGAGCGAATCGATCGAGCGACGAATCTCGCGCTTCGCACCACCGCCTTGTGAAGACGCCTCCTTTTTATCTTGCGCTACTTGACTATCTCGAAATCAGGAAGCGTCCATGACTTGTCAAAGAACGCTTCTGTGGGACTGTATAATCGGAACCATACCCACCACCCTCGCGCTGGGAGAGTTTGAACCCAATTATTTTCCTTGCCTTCCGGCGCCTTGGGCCCGAAGTAAAGATCCACCGACCCGTCGGCGTTCTTCTTCAGGTCGTCGTATGATGATACGGCCCCCTTATTGGTTTTGTTCTGTACCTGTGAGCGCGTCTCAAAATCATAGACAGTTAGCGACCAGAACAGTTTCACCGGGGCATTCGCTGGCACTCTCAAGCGGTAGGTATTGCTGCCATTCAGCCAATCGCCATTGGAGTCACGGGCTGACCGAACATATTGAGAACCTTTGCCGATAGCCTTGGTTTTCATGGCGGGTTGCGCCA
>JAESUN010000281.1 GCA_016763045.1 Opitutaceae bacterium
ACGCGGTGAATTCCATCAAAGATGCGTCCCATGAAGGTTTTTGAGGCCCATACTCCAAATTCTTTTACGAGCTTTTTATCAATATCGGCTACAAGGGGAAAGGGGAGATCGTATTTTGCTCTGAATTTATCGTGTTTTACCTCTGTATCACAGCTTACGCCGATAATAAAGACACCTGCTTCTTGGAATTGATGAAAAAGGTCTCTGAAGCCGCAGGCTTCTTTGGTGCATCCGGGAGTGTTATCCCTGGGGTAAAAATAGACCAAGAATGGTTTCCCCAACAATGTAGAGGTGTCTCGGATTTCCCCCGAATCGGGATCTTTGAATGAGAATATAGGTGCTTTATCTCCTATGTTGAGCAAATTGAGAGTTCCCATAGAAGTAGGTTTTTAGGAAAGATGCTGTTTTTGTCAAAAAATAAGGGTGAAATAAGGCTTGAGTGTTCAGTGTGCGTAGATGTGTTTTGAAGGTATGTCAGATAGTAAGACATTACTTATGCTTGGATTGCCTAAAGGTAATCTAGAAAGAGCAACTTGTGACCTCTTCGAGAAGGCGGGTTTTCAGATCACGATTAGTTCGCGATCTTATAAACCAGTCGTCGATGATCCCGAGATAGATGCTCGTTTGGTGAGAGCTCAAGAAATGAGTCGATACGTCGAGCATGGCTTTTTCGATTGTGGGTGACGGGTAAAGATTGGATCTTGGAAAATGAGTCGGATGTTATAGAAGTGTGCGATCTTATTTATAGTAAGACTTCCAATGCTCCTTCGAGGTGGATTATTGCGGTACAGGAAGATTCGGATATTAAAACTGTCAAGGATCTGGAAGGTAAGCGAATTGCAACAGAGTTAGTGGGTGCGACAAGACGTTTCTTAGAGCAAAACGGGGTTTCGGCTGAAGTGGAGTTTTCGTGGGGTGCAACGGAAGTGAAGGTTCCTGAGATGGTGGATGCGATTGTCGATATCACTGAAACAGGTAATTCTCTGCGGGCGAATAAGCTGCGTATTTTAGAGACATTATTTTATACGAATACCAAATTTATTGCGAACAAAGACAGTTGGGAGAATCCTGAAAAGCGTCGTAAAATTGAGAACATTGCGTTGTTGTTGAAAGCTGCTCTGGAAGCCAGAACCAAAGTTGGACTCAAATTGAATATTTCTAAGGAATCGTTGGCGAAAATCCTGGAAGAACTACCTGCGCTTCGTAATCCAACGGTGTCGCAACTGAGTCAATCAGAATGGGTCGCGATCGAAACGGTGATCGATGAGAGTGTTGTTCGGGAGATTATACCGAGATTGAAGGAATTGGGTGCAGAGGGAATTATTGAATATCCTCTGAATAAGGTTGTTTATTGACGATGAAAGTCGGGTTGATTCAAACGCGTTGCGAAGAGGACCAAAAAGCCAATTTGGAGAAAACCTTGGAGAAAATTCGAGAGGTTGCGAGGAAAGGGGCACAGGTTATCTGTCTTCAAGAATTGTTTTTAACGCCTTATTTTTGCAAACGCGAAGATGTTGATTTCTTCAAATTGGCGGAACCTGTTCCTGGTCCAACCACTGAAGTAATGCAAGAGATTGCAAGAGAGTTGGGCGTTGTCCTTATCGTTTCCTTATTTGAAAAACGCTCCTCTGGTATTTATCATAACACTGCGGCTATAGTGGATGCGGATGGGCGGCTTTTGGGTAAATACCGCAAGATGCACATTCCGGATGATCCGGGATATTACGAAAAATTTTATTTCACGCCTGGGGATCTTGGTTATCCTGTGTGGGATACGAAGTTTGGGAAAATAGGCGTACTTATTTGCTGGGATCAATGGTATCCGGAGGCGGCACGATTGGCTGCTCTTAAGGGAGCTCAGATTTTATTTTATCCGACGGCGATTGGCTGGCATCTTGATGAAAAAGATTCATTGGGAGAAGCGCAGCACAGTGCCTGGGAAACGGTGCAGCGTGGTCATGCTGTGGCCAATGGTTGTTATGTGGTCGCTGTTAATAGAGTTGGGGTCGAGGAGTCATCTCAGTTTTTTGGCGGATCCTTTGTGGCGGACCCTCATGGTCAACTACTCTATAAGGCGTCTCATGAAGAAGAGGAGACTTCTGTCGTGGAGTGTGACCTGGATTATTTGGAGGATGTCCGTTGTAATTGGCCTTTTTTCCGTGATCGACGGATTGATTCATTCGGGGATTTGCAAAAACGTTTCATTGATTAAATTCTGCTGTTGTCGATGACTCCATCTGCTCTTGGTTTTCAAATGCCAGCCGAATGGTCGCCTCAGGTGGCCACTTGGCTTTCTTGGCCGCATAATACGGATACGTGGCCCGGGTATTTTGATCGCATCCCAGCCAAATTCGCAGAAATTGCTTCTGTTATTAGCCGGTATCAGGAGGTCCGTCTTAATTGTGCTTCTGTGTTACAGGAAAATGCCAGGTATTTGTTGAGCAAAGCGGGTGCGGATCTAAGCAGGATTTCTTTATATGATCATTCCACGAATGATGCCTGGTGTCGGGATCATGGGCCTATTTTTGTTAAGAACTCAAAAACTGGAACGATCGCCTTAACGGATTGGCAATACAATGCATGGGGAGGGAAATACCCTCCCTTTGATTTGGATAATAAGGTGCCGTTGCAAATTGGAGAAGCTCTTCAATTGTCTCGTTTCGAGTTTTCGATGGTTTTGGAGGGCGGCTCTCTGGATGTGAATGGGGAAGGCGTCCTGTTGACGACAAGCGATTGTTTGCTGAATCCGAACCGAAATCCGGAGATGTCCAAAGATCAGATTGAAGAAAAGCTTCGGGAGGGGTTGGGTGTGACAAAGATCCTCTGGCTAGGAGAGGGGATTGTTGGTGATGATACGGATGGTCACATTGATGATATTTCTCGGTTTTTTAAGGCTGATGGGATTGTGACGGCTGTTGAAACAGACGAAAAAGATCCCAACTTTAAAGTTTTGAGAAAAAATCTTGAGCAGTTAAAGTCGTTTCAAACAAAGGATGGGAGGAGCTTTGATCTCGTAGAGCTTCCAATGCCTGAGCCCTGTTTTTGCGATGGAGAGCGTTTGCCTGCTAGTTATGCTAATTTCTTGATCCTCAACGGAGCGGTCTTAGTCCCGGTTTTTGGGCAGGCGAAAAGGGATGCAGAGGCCTTGGACGTATTGGCGGGATGTTTTCCTGATAGAGAAATTATTCCGATTGATTGCCTTGAGCTCGTTTGGGGGCTTGGGACTTTGCATTGTATTTCTCAGCAGCAGCCTCTTTGAGTCTTTCATAGAATGTTTTTGGGCTTGCAGGCGAGGTTCCTGCACTCATTGTCATTCCTTTGCGACAAAATGAATAGCCGGTTGTCGCTCGCTCTAGGCCGGTTAAGTATTAAATCAACCCCCAAATTGGAAACTTGTTTCTGATTTGGAAATATATTTCAGGAATCTTGGGAACTAGGAGCATTTTCGAGAGTTACTGAACATTCTCATATGAGTTCAGAAATGGAAGAGTTGCTCGCTCAGAGCGCTTTTGATACACTAAGAGAAGGCTCAATTATATTGGGCACCATCATTGAAATCCGTCAAAACGAAGTTGTCGTTGATATAGGAGGAAAATCTGAAGGAATCATCAACGCTGTTGAGTTTCCTGACCTTGGAGAACTGGAAATCGGTTCACAGATTGAGGTTTTTCTCGAAAGACAAGAAGATCGTACTGGGAATCCAGTTATCTCCTTTGATAAGGCGGAACAGAAGAAAAATTGGGAAAATATCCTACAAAAATGCCAGGAAGGAACGATTGTTTCCGGACGTGTTCGTTCGAAAGTTAAGGGCGGCTTGATTATTAGTATTGGAGTCGATGCCTTTTTGCCAGCTTCTCACATTGATATCCAGCCTCCCAAAAATCTCGACCAATACATTGGTCAGACATACGACTTTAAGGTTGTTAAAATTAATCTGGAGAGGAAGAACATCATCCTGTCTAGACGTGAACTGATTGAAGAGCAACGTGCCTCAAAGCGGCGTGAGCTTCTTGATCAAATTGCTCCAGGTCAGGTTCGTAAGGGAGTTGTTAAAAACATCACCGATTTCGGTGCTTTCATCGATCTAGATGGAATGGACGGTCTTCTACATATCACCGATATGAGCTGGGGTCGTATTTCACATCCTAGTGAAATATTGAAACAGGGTGAAGAGATTAATGTCATGATCATTGAGGTGAATCGCGAGAAAGAACGCGTTTCCTTAGGTCTGAAACAAACAATGAAGAATCCATGGGATGATATTGATAAGAAATTCCCAGTTGGTTCGACAGTTCGTACCCGTGTTGTGAATCTTGTTCCTTACGGTGCGTTTCTTGAAATCGATAAGGGTGTTGAAGGATTGGTTCATGTTACTGAAATGTCTTGGACGAAACGCATCAACAAGCCGAGCGATGTTCTAAAGGTGGGTGATGAACTGGACGCAGTTGTTCTTAATATCCAGAAAGAGGAGCAGAAGATTTCTCTTGGATTACGACAGCTCGAGCCAAATCCATGGGATATGGTTCGCCATAATTATCCTGTCGGTGCACACGTCCGCGGTAGTGTTCGTAACATAACAACTTACGGTGCCTTTATTGAGTTAGAAGAAGGTATCGATGGTATGGTTCATGTGTCTGATATGTCTTGGACTCGCAAAATTAATCACCCAAGTGAAATGTTGAAAAAGGGTGATATGATTGATGCGACCGTTCTGGATGTGGATGTTGATCAACAGCGCATTTCTTTAGGAATGAAGCAATTGGGAACAGATCCATGGTCAGATATCGCTAGTTTCTTCAAGGTTGGAGATGTTGTTTCCGGAGCCATTTCGAAGATTACTTCCTTTGGAGCTTTTGTAGAACTGAAGGATCAAATCGATGGGTTGGTGCATATTAGCCAGATAACTGAAGATCGCGTCGAAAATATTAAAGAGGTTTTGACGGTAGGTGACGAAGTGACAGCTCGTGTGATCAAGATAGATCTCGATGAGCGTCGCATTGGCCTAAGTATCAAAGCTGCTAATTACAGCGAGAATGAACTAGCTGCCGAAACAGCAACCTATGATTCCATGAAGGACGGTGGCGATCTCATGAATCTGGGAGACATCTTGGACGAGGCTACAAAATAATACTTTAAACGAGACGACTACCAATTATCTTTTAATCGGGTGATGGTTGGTTGGTTTCCTTTCTTTTAAAAAGGGCTCCTCATATCGAGGAGCCCTTTTTATTTCGAAACCAGTTGTAGCGTGTCAGGTATTCGCTTCTTCAAGTGCTTTGTTATGCAAGAATTCCCGAAAAACTTCCATGCGATCATGTTGTCTGTTTTTCTCTTGGATTTCTTCTATACTCAGTTGCTGCTCGTAATTATACATGACTTTGCGCATCTTTGATAAAGCTATGTTTTGGAGTTGTCGGACTCTTTCTCGTGTAATTCCAAAAAGGTTTCCCACTTCTTCTAATGTCATGGGGCCTCCGTGATATAT
>JAESUN010000282.1 GCA_016763045.1 Opitutaceae bacterium
AAAACCGGAATAAAGAAATTTACCATATGGATTCAGAGGCAAAAGCTCTTTAACAAAGTTCCCTCTGCCAAGCTATTAAACTGGTCAAAAGACAAAAGGAACGATCTCCAGACTTACCCGCATACCTCCATTTCGGACCTGTTAGCTATATCCTCCCCAGTCATTTTGGTTTTTGCTTAGGTGTTCGTAATGCCATTGAACGGGCTTACGAAACACTCTCCTTAAATCCGAACAAACGGGTTTTTATGCTCAGCGAGCTCATCCATAACCCCTTTGTCAATGAGGACCTGCTGGAAAGAGGCCTAAACTATCTTCAAAGCGACCGCGGCATTCCATTACCTGACCCCAATACCGGAAAAATGCTTTGGGAGACCCTTACGAAGAATGACATCGTGATCATCCCCGCATTTGGAGCAACTGACGAAGATAAATTGCGCCTTATTGAAAAAGGCCTTCCTCTAAACCAATACGATGCGACATGCATGCTCGTGGAAAAAGTATGGAAAGCTGCGCGACGATACGGAAAAGAAGGGTGCACAGTTATTATCCATGGGAAAGTGGAACATGAAGAAACCAAAGCCACCTTCTCAAATAGTGCGGCTTTTGCACCCTCTCTATCATTCGGAATAAAAAAGGGACTGAGATCCTTGGAGAAATCATTCTCTCCAAAGATCCGGACGAAAAAAAACGACTCTTTGAGCAGCTTGGAACTGTCTGTACCCCGGGATTTGACCCATCGAAAGACCTCGAAAAACTAGCAATAGTCAATCAGACCACACTGCTACGAAACGAAACGCTCGAAATCATTGACCGCTTGGAAAACATTTTTGCACAAAAATATGGCCGCGCCCAAGTCCCGGAACACCTGAACCGCCACAGTCGAGGAGACACCCTCTGTTATGCAACTCAGGTCAATCAGGATGCACTCAAAACAGCCTTGTCCGAAGAGATTGATGTCGCGATCGTCGTTGGCGGAAAAAACAGCTCTAACACCTTCCAGTTGTTCAGACTCTGCCAACAAAAATTTAAAGACCGGGCCTTTTATATCCAATCGGAGCAAAACATTCTCTCCAAAGATGAAATTGAGCATTATGTCTTCCCCTATAATCCGAAAATCCTCAGAGACGGCAAAACAGAGAGACGCACCTTCCTTCCTTCTCATCCCTCTCATTTACGTATACTCATCACAGGAGGAGCCTCTTGTCCTGACGGGATCATCCAACAAATAATCACCCGATTAAACACTTTTTTTCCTCCAGATAAGATTCTCCCAATCGAACACGTCATCGACGAAATACATTCCTCTGATTCCCAGAAGCTCTAACGGTTCCCATTGAAATAACCCAATCTAGGGATTCTACTCGAAACATCCCTTAATGGATCAAGCTAAGAGGAAAATCCATATTGGATTATTACCATTTGCATTTTCTCAAAAAATCCGGTGTCCTTGCACATCCGAAAAAAATTGCTATGAGAATCTCCATCAAAATTTTCATTTTTCTTTTCCTTTCCATAGGCCTTCTCGGCTCTATTCAAGCTAAAGAAAAAGTCTCTCCACATCAGAAACTGGTCGATCGCCTAACCACCGCAGAATACGTGTTGGAGAAGGCAATGGGCGACCCCAAAACGGCAATTCCTCGAGATATTCTCAGCAAAGCCAAAGGGATCATCATTCTGAACCAATACAAATTTGGCCTCTTTGTCGGAGGAGAAGGTGGTTATGGGGTCCTTGTCGTCAGAGATATCAAGACAAACGAATGGAAGCTTCCAAGTTTTCTCACCGCAGGACAAGCCAGCTTCGGTTTTCAGTTTGGGGTGAAGGAAAAAAATTACATCTTCCTTCTCATGACAGATGACACCCTTCGTCTAGCCTGTGCTTCCCGTTTTGATGTGGGTGTCGATGCCAGTGCTGTGGCAGGTCCAATTGGAAGAGAAAGTGAAAACTTTGATCTCTTTAAGTCCCCAGTTCTCGTTTATTCAACCATGCAAGGACTTTTTGCTGGAGCTTCTATCAAAGGAGGATGGATTGCTCAGGATCAAAAGGCTAATCACCTCTTTTATAACACAACTCATGACACCCCTGAAATTCTACTCAGTAACTGGTTCAAACTGCCAGTAGATGGTAGACCACTCATTAATCGATTAAAAGTCTACGGGCCATAAGGGCGGAATTCCGTTCATTAATTTTTCAAGGCCCTTCTCTGAGAGAAGGGCCTTTTTATAGGGGAAACGTTACTAACGATTAATCCTCCCCAAAAAAACTGATAAGAGACGCTTGACCCTCTTCAGAAAACACCCTCCCTTTTTCTTGTTCGTTTTTAATGCTGAGGATTCTGGTTTTAAAAGAATCCTCTTACTAAAAATGAACAAGAAAACGACCTATATCTACGTCGCAAATCCTGATAATCTCTTTGGGGTAATGCTCTATCAATCTTTCGAGATGCAAAATCTCGACAAGACCAATAGAGAGCCCATTCCTCAAAGAAAGGAAACCCGACATGAATCGGTTAAAACAACCTGGGTTCGAGATACACTTGCATTCGGTCAACGATTGCGGGGAATATTTCGAACTCCCAGAAAACGACTAAAGCTCATCGCTTCGGTTTCTGGACTTAAAAAAACATAATACGGCGGGAACTTAGGTTCCCACCTCTTTTTAGGTCACCGGTTTATCCGAACAGACTCTTAAAGAAGCGATGCCACACCAGAGGAGAAGCAGACCGAGTAAACTCAACGCACAGAAAAGCTCTGCCTGATTGTCGATAAGAAAACACCCGTCGCAACACCTGCATTCAACGATTCGGACTTACCATACCCCGGGATCCTTATTCCTTCCAATTCAGAGAAAAGGTCAGAGTCAATCCCCCATGCTTCACTCCCTATAACAAGGAGAGCCTTGTTTGCCCACACCGTATCATACAGACAACGATTTTCTCCTAAAGCAGCTCCATAAGCCGTGAACCCCGATCCTTTTAAATCTCGTACGGACTCCTGCAAATCAACCTCCGTAAAAATCGGAAAATGAAAAAGGGAACCCATAGTTGATCGAACGACTTTGGGATTCGTGAGTTCGACTGAACCAGAACCTACGAGTAATCCATCTACCCCAAACCAATCACATGTCCTGATAATCGTTCCGAGATTTCCCGGTTCAGAGATTCGGTCCACTGCAACGATCAACTGTTGCCTTCCCTTAAGGCTTCCAAAAGACATCTCAAATTTCTCAGGAGTCCAAGAAACTAAAGCCGATATCCCAGGAGGTGTTGTATTACTGGTGATCTTTTTCATTTCCGATTCCGTAACCTCCAAAACCTCCTTAGCTCTTGTACAAATCATCTCCCATGATTTCCCCCGAAATGAACTTCCTTCCTCCAGCCCTTCCGTCACAAGCACTATCTCAAATGAAACCGACGCCTTACAGGCTTCTTCCAATGAACGCCATCCTTTAACCCAGAAACAACCCGTCTCTGCCCGCACTTTCTTTTGAGAGTATCCCTTCAATTGATTCAATTTTGTCTTCGAAATCATCAGCTTCTAAAGACCTGAATTTGTACACATTCCCCCGGGGCACAAGCCAAACCCACTCATATCAAGTTTACATCCTCAATCCAAACATCTAATATGACTAAACAACTAAGAGTGATGGCTTCGGAGCGCATAAGAAAAATCATCCACCTCGACATGGACTGTTTTTTCGCGGCCATTGAAATACGCAACAACCCCTCATTCCGCGGACAACCCGTTGCTGTCGGTGGAACAGATCATAGACGTGGGGTTTTGACCACCTGCAATTACGAAGCGGGAGAGTTTGGAATTCATTCAGCCATGCCCATATTCATGGCTCTCGAAAAATGCCCTCACCTGATCATCACTCCGATCCACTTTGATGACTACCGCCAAGAATCCATGCGTATTAGAGAATTGATGACATCTTATTCAGATATCCTTGTGCCTCTTTCTCTTGATGAAGCGTATATTGATGTTTCCCACATCCCTGAAAATCCTTCGAAAATAGCCTCCCAACTTCGGAAAAAAATTTACCAAACGACTGGCCTCCATGCTTCTGCCGGGATCGCTCCAAACAAACTGCTCGCGAAAATTGCAAGTGATTGGAACAAACCAAACGGACAGTTCGAAGTCAAAGTCGATCAGATAGCTGCTTTCATGGAAAATCTATCCGTCAAAAAGATATGGGGAATAGGAAAAGTGGCCTCCGAACGACTAGAAAAAGTGAAAGTCACAACATGTGGCCAAATGCAACAGCTCAGCCCGAATAGACTTCAATCTCTATTTGGAAAGTTCGGAAAAGAACTCTATCATCTATGCAGGGGCATCGATGAGCGTTCTGTCAAAAAAAACCAAATACGTAAATCCATTAGTACAGAGCATACCTTTTCTCAGAATTTGAAAACCCTAGAAGATTGCTCCAATAAACTCCTCTTTCTTCTGGACGACTTAGAAGAAAATCTTGGAAAGCATGCCGAATCGCGACGTATTACGAAGGTTTTTATCAAAATAAAATTCTCCGATTTTAGTCGGACAACTGTCGAGAGAACAGGACTTAACCCCTCTCTTAAAACCTACCGAGAACTTCTTCAAGAAGGCTTTGGCCGGAAAGGTCAACCAGTGCGCCTCTTGGGAATTGGAGTTCGATTTGCAGAAGAATCTGCAGACAGAAATCAACAACTCGAATTTGATCTGCATCTCCACTAAAGAGTGGCTTCCTCTTTTGCAATAGCGGGAGGTGGCTACAAGCACCACCCCCCGCCACTAACATCAGCAATGCAGGCG
>JAESUN010000283.1 GCA_016763045.1 Opitutaceae bacterium
CATCTGAGAAGCCCGGTAAGCAGAGGGAGCTGCCTGTCCTTTTTCAGGCTCTACATCCCAAATTGCAGCCAACGTCTGCAGGCTTTCGGATAATGGGACTTTCATTCCCGGCAAAATATCAAAAACACTCGGCATGATCTTCTTCCCTTTTTAAGGCCTCCGCCACTGATGGCGATTTTGCCACAACAGCCGTTCCGACTCCAATGGTCCCCACGATCCTGAAGCATAACTCTCCATTCCACGTCGACCAATAGAGTCCCAATAGTCATTCAGTGGTGAAATAAGGTTCCAAGAGGCCTCGGTTTCATCACCACGAATAAAGAGTGTGCTGTCTCCTATCATCGCATCCAGAATCAATCGCTCATACGCTTCAGGAGTATTAGACCCAAAAGTCGTACTATAGCGGAAATGCATCTTCACTGGCTGAGTCCGTGTTTCTAATCCAGGTATTTTGGCATTGAGTAACACGGTTGAGCCCTCATCCGGCTGGATCTGAAACGCAATCGTATTGGCAGCCAAATCAAATTTCTCAGAAGCTGAAAAAAGATTCCCTGGCGGACATTTCAACTGTATCGCAATTTCACTGACACGGCGCCCCATTCTTTTTCCTGAACGCAGGTAAAAAGGAACACCTTCCCATCGCCAATTATTAATGGAAAGCCTCAATGCGGAATACGTTTCTGTATTGGATTCAGGATCAATCCCTTCTTCCTGCAGATAGCCGGGGACTCTCTCCCCTCCAATCAATCCTTCTCCATACTGTGCCCTGACAACATCTCCATCCTCCGGCCCAAGTTTCAAAGGTTGAATGGCTTTCAACAGTTTTACTTTCTCATCTCGTATAGATTCAGGATCCAAAGAAACCGGCGGCTCCATCGCAGTAAGGCTGAGCAACTGCATCGTATGATTTTGGATCATATCACGCGTTGCACCACTTTGCTCATAATAGCCTCCACGAGATCCCACTCCTAAATCCTCCGCCACCGTTATTTGAACACATTCAACATATCGGCGATTCCATAAAGGTTCAAAAATCGAATTGGCAAAACGTTGCACCAACAAATCCTGCACCGTTTCTTTCCCTAAATAATGATCAATTCGGAAAACCTGCTTTTCCTGAAAGACACGGGAAATCACATCATTCAAGACTCTGGCGGATTCCAAGTCCCGGCCAAAAGGCTTTTCCACAATCACCTTGGAGGCTTCTTTCTCACCCAAGTGACGGGAAGCCAATCCACTCTTACCTAGATTCTCAAGAATCGGCTTAAAGACAGAAGGTGGTGTCGAGATATAAAACAAACTCTGAACCGGCCGACCCAGATCTTTTTCAATCTTTTCGATCCGCTTACGCAACTGATTAAAGGCTTCAAGATCATCATAGCCTCCACTCTGATAAAACGCACGTTCGCCAATCGACTGCCAAACCCCTCCATCCAACTCACGTCGAGAAAACTGATTGATCGAATCCACTGCCATGCTTCTAAAAACATCGTCTGGAATCGACTTTCGACTAAACTCAACCAGATAAAAATCCGCTGGTAACAAGTTATCGTACCCTAAATTGTAAATGGCCGGAATCAACTTCCGGGCGGTTAAATCCCCTGAAGCGCCAAACACGACGATAACGGTAGGCGGAGAACCTCGATGTTTACTCAATCCTTCGAGGAATGGATGGCGGGATTCACTGGTGTCTGGCATACGAATAAAGTCTTTGAATGATTACGTCGAAAGCAATCTTCTGACTTCAGGAGCTTCTTGCAAACTCTTTGGGAAAAAGTGGCACATTCTCAAAATGATAGATTTTTTCACGTTTTCCGCTCTGACGGGACACCTCCACCACATCAAACCGAACAGCTCTAGGTTTCACTGAAAGCCCTCTCAAGTAAGCCCTGCACCCCCTCAAAAGAGCAGTTTTCTTTCGCCGGTCTATCGCATAATAGCCCGGAACCAAGGCCCGACTGCTCCGGGTTTTAACTTCGACAAAAACAAGAATCTCATTGTCCCGACAGATCAGATCCAATTCATCCCGCTTATACCGCCAATTTCGCACAATCACCTGATAGCCCTTTTTTCGTAAAAAAGCTTCTGCAGCCCGTTCACCCAAAGAACCGATATCACTGGAGCTGAGTTGATACTGCTTCCTCAGCCAATTCCTGATCCTCTCCCACATCTGCTTAAAGCATAGCAGAAAAAATCTCTTTCAAAAAGAAGAGAACGATACTGGATAGAGCTTATTGTGTCGCTTCAGTGCTCACGCCCGCAGGAGCTAACTCCGCTACGCTATGATGCTCAACATCCGAATGAAACCGCATCGAGACGATCTTCGAGACACCCTTTTCTTCCATCGTGACACCATAAATAGCCGAAGAAGCCGCAATGGTTCTCTTGTTGTGTGTGATGATGATGAACTGTGAATTTTAAGTAAATTCTTTCAACAAACCTGTAAAGCGACTGATATTCGATTCATCCAAGGGAGCATCCAATTCATCCAGAACACAGAACGGACTCGGCTTAACCATATAGATGGCAAAGAGAAGACCCACAGCAGTCATGGTTCTCTGCCCTCCCGAAAGAAGCGAAATGCTCTTTAATTTTGTGCCCGGAGGTTGCGCAATAATTTCAATCCCAGACTCGAGGACATCCTCCGCCTCAACCAATACCAGATCAGCTTTCCCTCCTCCAAACAGAGTCTGAAAAGTTGTCACAAAATTCTTCCGAATCAGATCAAAGGTTTCAGAAAATTGCTTCTGCGATGTTTCATTAATCCGATCAATGGCTTCAAGCAGTTCATTCTTTGAATGAACCAAATCTTCACTTTGTGTTTTTAGGAATTCAAAACGTTCCTTCAGTTCACTGTATTCCTCAATTGCGACCAAATTAACCGGTCCAATCGTCTGAATTCGTTTACGCAAAGCATCTACTTCAGACGAAATTTCATCCCAAGCGACCTCGTCAAAAGCGGATAATTCCACCTCTGTGGGTTCTCTCAACGTATTCTCTTTCACTACAGGCACTTCTGCAGACAGCTCGTCCTCTTTGCTTTCTTCGGATGCATCCTCTTCCTTCTCTGGCGATTCTGCATCATCCAGATCAAGTGGTTTGAAACCCTCTGGTGGCTGGTTCGCCAACCACAACTCCATTCTCCAGTTGATTGACTTAAGCTCTACCTGATACTCGCGAGTCACCTCCTCCAAAAGGAAGTGCAAACGTGAACGCTCTTCTGCTAATTTCACTTGAGATTGACTCAGCGCAGATCGACGTCCCTCACTCCTCTCGCGCAAAACAGTCTGCTCTTGTTCCAGCTTCTGAATAACCTCTTCGATTTCTTTCAACGAAGTTCTAATCTTCTCAACCGTTTCCTGAGCTTCCACTAACTTACCTGAAAGAGCTTCCACTTCAGCAATTTTATTTTGAGCCACTTGCTCCAGGCTTCCGATTTGCTCCGTCCAATCGGCAACTTCACGCTTCCGACTTGATTCCAATACCTGCAACGTTCCTTTCCGCTGCTCCATCTCGGTTAATCCCTGGCTTAAGGTATCCAGCTTCTGTCTTTTCTCAGCTAAATCAAACCGAGCTTGAGCCAGTGATTCTCTACGACTGTCTCTATCTTCCCGGATACTCACCAAGCCCTCTTCGATACTATCAATGATCTCACGAGACTCGGATACCTGGCTTTCTGATGCCGACAGCTTGCCTTGAGCCTCCTTGAATCGCGCCGCATTCTTTTCTCTGTTTCCAATGATCAGGGCCTGCTCTTGCTCCAAACGCTGTCGTCTGCTCGAGAGATTTTCCAAAGTGCGCTCTGCATTCCTCTCCTCCGCTTGCATGATTGAGGATTCTCTTTCAATCTCGACCGATTGCTGACGGGCTGATTCGATGGCTTTTTCCGATTCTTCAAGAGATTTATTCAGAGCTTCTGCTTCCACTCGAAAGCCATCAAGAATCTTCTGATCGACTTCTATTTCTTTCGTGATTCGACGAAGTTCCGTCTCACGTTGCAAAATGCTTTTATCTCCACCCTTACGATAGCCACCATAGAAAAGTCCCCTGCCATCAATCAATTCACCACTCTGCGTCGCCACAAACAGAAACTGAAATGTCTGGTTGTCTTTCCAAAAAGATAAAAAGTCGGCAGCTTTATCCACTACGTAACAACTCCCCAATAACGGTTTGAGAAGAGAGGTAGAGCGACTGTCCTCATCCGACGAAAATGAAACAAGCTCGGCAGCTGGCCTTAAAAAGGCAGGGAGATCCTTAACTGCAGACCCAGTATCGATCCCCTCCACAGGGAAAGATAAGACACCTGCACCTATTTTCTGCTCCTCGAACTGAGTTAAGATTTCACGAGCACTCTCTGCATCCGTCACTGAAACAGCTTCCACTGCGGATCCTAAAAGAGCTTCCACCGCCTTTTCATATCCACTCTCAACAACAAGCCCCGAAGTGACAGGTTTAAATATCTGACCCTCGCAAACGCCTCCGAGTCCACCCTTTAACAGGACTTTGGCACCCTCTCCAAATCCTTCAAATTTCTCCTGGAGTTGTTGCAACAGTTTCAGTCGAGCCGTTTTTTGAGCAATTCCTCGATCACTCTCTTGAATTTTTAACTGAAGGTTTCTAAACTCCCCCGAAAGCGACACGGTCTTTTCACGAGCTTCTGCGAGTTGCTGGGAAACCGTCTCTCGCTTTTTCTCCACCCCAGCTAGGGTTTTCTGAAATCCTTCCAGACTGTTCCTTGCTGAACTTTCCGATTCTTCCTGGTCTGCTAACTCTTTCAGTAAATGCTCATGTCGGTTAGCAGTGGTCTTTTCCTCAATCTCGTATTTTGAGCTTTCTTCTCGAATCAGTCTCGCGGTCTTTTCAGCTTCAATCAGCTGCCATTTGGTCTTTTGAAGATCACTCTCCGCAGCCTTCAGTTTAGCCTCCACTCCCTCCAATTCATCATTACGAACCTGAAAGACTTCATCTGATCCACCTAGAATATCCAGGTGCAGCTGCTTGTCTTGCTCTCCACTGTCTACCTTTTGGGCAATTTCTCCAAGTTGGCTCTCAATCGAAACAAGGTCTCCCTTTGCTTGTTCAATACGCTCTAAAAGACTGCTTTTCTTTATCTCGGCTAACTGACCCTCATTCAACGCTTGCTCTTTTTGTGAGCGCAAATCGAAGACCCCTTGCTGAGCTTCCTGAATCTGCTCACTCAGAGTCTGGCGTTCCACTTTCCGTTCCGATAAAGCGGTTTCTTTTTCGCTTAATTCTTCCTGAAACTGCCCCACATCGGAAGTCTGGTCATGGGCTCGTCTTTCCAACTCCCCAACGGATGCTTGGACAATCCCATACTGAAAATTCGCATGAGCCAAATAAAGGTGATTTAATCGATGGCTTAATTTCTTATAACGGACAGCCTTTGATGCCTGGCGCTTAAGACTACCGATCTGACGGAAAACCTCCTGAACAACATCTGTTACTCGACTCAAATTGGCATCTACCAGCGCAAGCTTATTCAAGGCTTCTTTTCGC
>JAESUN010000284.1 GCA_016763045.1 Opitutaceae bacterium
CACATCAGTGGCTATCACGCGCGCACCCTCATTGGCAAAAGCAATTGCCGTTGCCGCCCCTATACCTTGGGCTTCCGCCGTGATCAAAGCTGTTTTTCCTTTCAAACGTCCCCTCATTTTCCCTGCTCCTTTAATTTCTGCCAAACCGGCCCCTCCGGATATATATGATCGTCCCGTGAGGCAGAGAACATTTCAATACTATATCCCGGCTGTGTGGGGGCAAGGTATCTTCCCTTACGCATCCGCACAGGATTAATAAAATGTTCGTGCAGGTGGTCAACATATTCCAATGTCCGGTTATCCATCGTGCCACTTACCGCCTCATAATCGAACATGGAGATATGCTGGATATATTCGCATAAACCAACACCGCCACCATGGGGGCATACGGGAACATTAAATTTCGCAGCCAGCAAAAGAACGGCCAGAATTTCATTGATGCTGCCCAGTCGGCAACTGTCCAGTTGACAAAATTGAATAGCCTGTGCCTGAAAAAACTGCTTGAACATGACACGGTTATGACAATGTTCGCCTGTAGCGACCCCGATAGGATGAATGGCTTTGGCTATACGCGCATGGCCCAAAATATCATCGGGGCTGGTTGGTTCCTCTATCCACCAGGGATCATAAGGCGCAAAGCGCACCATATTCTCGATTGCTTCCGTCACATCCCAATTCTGATTGGCATCTATCATTAACCGCCGGTCAGGTCCTATTTCCTGACGCATAATAGCTATGCGCCGAATATCTTCCTCAATATCAGCCCCCACCTTGAGCTTGAAATCCTGCCAGCCCTCAGCCAATGCTTTCTGGCATAGTGCCCACATCTTGTCATCCGAATAGCCAAGCCAGCCCGCCGATGTGGTATAAGCGGGATAACCTTCCGAGAGAAGAATGGCTTCACGTTTCGTTTTCGTTGATGCTTTTTCCTGCAACATTTTAAAGGCCTGATCGGGCGTCAGGGCATCCGTGATATACTTAAAATCGATGCAGGCAATAATTTCTTCCGGTGACATATCTACAAGAAGCTTCCACAGAGGTTTACCCGCTTCCTTGGCGAGAATATCCCATACCGCATTAACAACCGCCGCCGTTGCCAGATGTATGGCCCCCTTTTCCGGCCCTATCCAACGTAGCTGACTATCGGCAGCAATGCTGCGCCAGAAACCACACATATCCGCTTTAATCGCGTCAATCTCCAGGCCGATGACAAAAGGTTTAATGGCATTAACCGCAGCAACACATATTTCATTGCCCCGGCCAATGGTAAATGTAAGGCCATGCCCCTCTAATCCAGATGGATCATTGGTTTTTAAAATAACATACGTGGCGGAATAGTCCGGGTCCGGATTAACCGCGTCTGAGCCATCGAGAGAAAGAGACGTTGGGAAGCGCACATCCTGCACAACCAGATCAGTAATTTTTAAACCCATGGGTAATTTCTCTTCAAGAAGTCTCCATAGAGGTCACAACACCCTTACGAATAATGATATTGCCATATAGCCGTCTCTCACCAGTAGCTATTATGCCAAACGCTTTTCCTGCCCGCTCATAAAAATCAAATCTTTCAACCCGGTCCAGATCAGCCGACTGCCCTTCTGCAACGGTGATAGCATCTGTAAAGTCGTCATAAATATCCGGAAGGGCTTCCGCGTTATCCACCACCGCCATCACTGCCGCCGGATGATCCACATATTGATCCAGAGGAAAAAGTGTCAGGACCGCTGCCAACGCCTGAGGCGTCCCAACCCCGTCCAAACGCACAAGCCTGTTCCCCAGACTTGCTGACGGAAAGTTGGCATCCGCAATAACAAGTTCATCGCCGTGACCCATAGAGGCCAGAAAATGTAAAATATCCGGTCCAAGCAGTGAATTTATCGTTTTAAGCATACCTGCCTCACAAATTTATCTGTTTATATTTATTGACTATTAGTAAAATTGGTCATACCAATATACTGATATATCCTGCGTTAGTCTAGATAAAAAATGCAGCATTTTTGTATCATATATAAAATATATCTTTTAAAAATAAAATATATATGTAGTTTGATTGCCAGAATAACCGTTGGAAAATGGGATGTGGAAGTTAATTTCCCACTCCCTTAATTTTCATGTAATGCTCAAAGGATTCCATATTATGCAACTTAAACAAGTAGATTTAAGTGACAAATACGACGCAAAAGAGGGAAAAATACTTCTGTCCGGCACACAGGCACTCGTTCGCCTGCCCCTTTTGCAGCATGATTGTGACATAACGGCAGGACACAATACGGAAGGATATATTTCAGGTTATCGCGGGTCGCCGCTAGGGGCGTATGATAGTGAATTAACCCGTGCCAAAAAACATCTTGACGCGAACGGAATATATTTTCAGCCGGGTGTAAATGAAGAATTGGCGGCAACAGCAGTGTGGGGAACGCAGCAGGTTACCTTGTTTCCCGGTGCCAGAATTGATGGCGTATTTTCAATATGGTATGGCAAAGGTCCGGGGGTAGATCGCAGCGATGACGTTTTCAAACATGCCAATCTGGCCGGAACGTCCAAATACGGCGGCGTACTGGTTGTGGTTGGTGACGATCATAGTGCGAAGTCCTCCACATTGGCCCATCAGTCAGAACAGGCGCTGGTTTCTGCAATGATCCCCATTCTAAACCCTTCATCTGTCGAAGATATTCTCACATTCGGCATGTACGGCTGGGCATTGTCCCGCTACGCTGGTGTCTGGGTAGGTTTGAAATGTGTCAATGAGACTTTGGAAACCACTGTCTCGCTGGACATTGACACAGTGAACACCACCCCGGCGTTGCCCGATTACATATCACCCTCACCTGACGGCATCCACATCCGTATGGGCTATGAACCACTGGCGGCAGAACAAAGGCTGATGCGCTATAAGATGCCATTGATCCATAAGTTTATGCAGGCAAATCAGCTTGATAAAGTTATTTTTTCGGGAAACAAGAAAAAGATCGGCATTATTACTGCGGGCAAGGCCTATCAGGATGTCAGGGAAACATTGCGGATTTTGGGTATTGATAATGCCCGTGCCAAAGAATTGGGCCTTGGCCTGTATAAGCTTGCCCTGACATGGCCCATTGAGCCGGAAGGGCTTTTGTCATTTGCAACTGACTATGATGAAATACTGGTGGTTGAAGAAAAACGTGCCCTGATTGAAGATCAGGTCGCACGACTGCTTTATGATTTACGGGATCACCGCCCGCGCCTTGTGGGCAAAAGAGATGATACTTCGACCACGCTTCTCCCCGCCGATGGTATATTATCGCCTGATATCATAGCAAGCGCCCTCGTTGCCCGTCTGGATCGCATGAACATCCTTGATGATAAAACGCGGGCCCTATATGAGGATTTCATCTCATCACAGAATGAGGTAAATATCGCTCCGCAAGATATCAGCCGTACCCCGTATTTCTGCTCGGGCTGTCCCCATAACAGATCTACCAAAATCCCCGAAGGCAGCCAGGCTCTGGCCGGAATAGGCTGTAGCTATATGGCCGTCTGGATAAACCGCGATACGTTAAGCTCTGTCCAGATGGGGGGAGAAGGTGCGAACTGGAATGGTATCGCCCCCTTCACCGATACCGCCCATATTTTTCAGAATATGGGCGATGGCACTTATTTTCATTCCGGCATTCTGTCCATCCGCGCAGCGGTATCCTGTGAAACAAACATAACCTATAAAATTCTTTTCAATGATGCGGTCGCCATGACGGGCGGTCAACCCCTTGACGGTCAGTTAACTGTACCGCAACTTAGTTGGCAGGTCTGCAAGGAAGGCGTCGGGAAAATTGTCGTCGTTACGGATGATCCTGAAAAATATAGCAACAAGGACGATTTTGCCCCAGGCGTCACAATCCACCACCGTCGGGAACTGGATGTTGTGCAACGTATGTTACGCAAAATACCCGGCACAACCATATTGATTTATGATCAGACTTGCGCCGCCGAGAAAAGACGCAAGCGCAAACGGAAAGAATATCCAGACCCCAGGAAGCGGCTCTATATCAATCCGTCTGTTTGTGAGGGATGTGGTGATTGTTCTGAAAAATCCAACTGTGTCAGCATTCAACCTCTGGAAACGGAGCTGGGGCGGAAACGGCAAATTGACCAGTCCGCCTGCAACAAGGATTATAGCTGTGAAAACGGTTTCTGCCCTTCCTTTGTCACAGTCTATGGCGGACAGTTGGCGAAAGCAGACAAAACAGCGAATATGGAAGGTGAAAAGGCAAAACTTAAAATACCTGTTCAAGCGCCCATCACGGCATCCTATAACATTCTTATTACCGGTATCGGAGGCACAGGCGTCATTACCATTGGCGCTATCCTGGGCATGGCCGCCCATTTGGAAGAAAAAAATTGCAGCATATTCGATATGACGGGCCTTGCACAGAAGAACGGTACTGTAATGAGCTATCTGCGGATTGCAGAGTCAGGTTCCCCCCTGCATGCCCCCCGCATCAGCCGTAACGAAACGGACCTTCTGCTAGGGTGTGATCTTATTGTCTCTGGCTCAAAAGATGTATTACGGACGTTGCAGGCAGGACGAGCCAAAGCCGTGATAAATTCTACTCTGATCCCCACAGGGCAATTTCAGGAAAATGGGGATATCGACTTTCAATCCGGTTCTTTTGTAAAAATATTGACAGAAAAAACCGGGCCTGATGCCATCCATTTTATAGAAGCAACCACAATTGCCACCTCGCTTATGGGGGACAGTATCGCGTCAAATCTTTTTCTGGTTGGATATGCCTGTCAAGCGGGGTTTCTTCCCCTTTCGATTGGTGCCATCCTGCGGGCCATTGAAATTAATGGCATAGCTATCGAAAACAACAAAAAGGCCTTTATGCTGGGACGGTTATTCCACCAAAATCCAGATGCACTGGACTATAAACAGGAAAAACAGGCCTTTTTAACAGATTATGATGACATCGTAGCACACCGTTCAGAGCTTTTGACAAAATTTCAAAATGAACAATATGCCATACGTTACCAGAAAGCTTTAGACAGAATAAGGTCCATAGAACAGGAAAAAACGCCAGATTGCGAAGGGCTGGCCACAGCCGCCGCCATCACATTACACAAGCTTATGAGCTACAAGGATGAATATGAAGTTGCCCGGCTGTACAGTCATCCAGACTTTAAACGGCGTATCAGAGAGCAGTTTAACGGTGATTACACCTTACGCCTTAATCTGGCACCGCCATCGCTATCCCGTCGTGACCCCTCAACGGGGGAGCCTATGAAACGCGAGTTCGGCCCGTGGATATTTCCGGCCCTGAGTATTCTCGCCAAATTCAAGTTTCTGAGAGGGACAATTCTTGACCCCTTTGGCCATACAAAGGAACGGCGGGCTGAACGGGAGATCATCACTGATTTTGAGACTATATTATCAACTGTGATGAATAAACTGACGCCGGACAATCACCAATTGGCACTTCAGATCATAAAACTGCCGCAGAAGATTCGCGGTTTTGGCCCGGTTAAAGAACGAAATATGGCTCTGATCAAAAAACAAATGGCACAATTACTGGCACAATATGAGGGGAGTACCAAACCCTAAGGCGCCCCGATTGCCTGCGATATACGCCGGGCATAATCCCGGAGGACGGCACGAATTTTTGCAGGACTGACACTGCTGTCTTTGTCTATCCGGCGAATATAGGGGACGGCGAGAGCGGCGATCACCGCCCCTGAAAAATCCATGATGGGAAAACTGATGTTAAGAACACCCGCGATTTGGTGGCTTGGGCATTCCTCATAGCCCTTCTCTCTGATCTGTGCACAGATATTGTTAAGTTCCTTCATATCCACAGTACGGGATTGGGAATCCAGACGAACAGACAGCATTTCCTCACGTTCACTATCCGAACGGTAAGCCAGCATAACAAGGCCCGAAGCCGTATCCAGAGCATCAAGTTCCGCACCAACCCGAACGGAAAAACCCAAACTGCCGGGGTTATCGGCCTGTGCCATTACCAGCATCCGATTATCATGATAAACGCTGATGTGACAGGATTGGTTAAGCTTGCGCACTATTTCCCTGATATGCGGCTGAGCTTCCTCCACCAAACGCCGCATGGGCAGATTCCGGTGTGACAATTCAAACAATTTTAATGTTAATGTATAGGTATCCGCAGGCTTATGCAGCGTAATATACCCCCGTTCCTGCAAACAATTGAGCATACGAAATATTTCACTGACCGAACGGTCAAGCTTCTTGGCTATGCCGACCTGTGACAGTCCATCCGATTGATCTGCCAGCAATTCAAGAATATCAAGTCCCTTTTCCAGTGCCGGGGCACGATATTGAGATTCATTAAGCGCAGATGATTTTTGGTTTTTTGATTTTTTCTGCATTAGTGTTCTTCCACATTCGATTAATCATAACGGGAGGTTGGTCGCAAACATCCCGCTGGTTCAATAGTGCCAAAATCAGTTTCTTTACTCAAGAAGTATATCCTGAAAAGCCAATAAACTTTTATATGAAAAAAACATGTTGTGCATATAAAAGTTATGGTATATATAAAAGGTATATTTTATATATGATATATCTGTCAAGAAATTATAAAAGCCATAAGGAGGTATTTATGAGACTAAGCTGCGCATCGTGGTCGTTCCCTGAATGCAACTTACCGGAAATCGTTGATATTCTTGCGGCATTAGGCATAGACGCCGTGGACCTTGGAATTGATTACCGGTCCGGCATCGACCGGGCTCTTATCCTGAACAACCCATCAAAAACCGGTGAAAAGCTACATATTCTGGGGGCAGACTTTCCCTGTTTCCATTATCGGTTTGCGCCAACACTTGACGGACGAAATATTGCTGACCCTTCCTGGCGTGAACAGAATATAGCTGATTTTAGCAAGGTGATTGATTTCTGCAAGGCCGCCTGGGTGCCCATTATCTTTATTTTACCGGGCATGATCAATGCGGGCCAAACGGTTTCCAGTTCCCTTGATGAAGCCATAAAAACTCTAAATCTACTCATGCCCATAGCGCAAGAAGCCGGTATTATCCTTGCGGTTGAACCACATGTACGCTCAAATATTGAAAATCCGGAGTTGGCATTATCAATGCTGGAACAGGTGCCGGGACTGAAACTGATGCTGGATTATTCCAATATTATTTGTCTTGGTTACCGTCAAAATGAGATTGATATTCTGGCACCCCATGCGGCACATGTCCAGCTTCGCCAAGCCAAACCGGGGCTGGTTCAGACAAAACTACACCACGGAACAATTAATTTCCCGGCATTACTCGGCACCTTGCGTGACGTTGGCTATGAGGGATATATAGGTCTCAAACATACGCATCAGGGTTATATGAACAACATGAATGATGATGTCCTGACTGAAATCATCCAGATGCGGAATTTGGTCCGCGCCTATACATGATCACCCCATCGTCATCCCGCCATCAATGACAAATTTCGCACCCGTTACATGACACGATTCATCTGATGCCAAATAAAGGACCATTGTAGCGACATCTTCAGGCGTGCCAAATTCACCTAGCGGTATGCTCTTGAGCTTCTGTGTCCGTTCCTCAACCGTATAAGTATTTTCAAAAAGTCCTGTTGCGATCAATCCCGGATGCACTGAATTACAGCGAATTTTGCACCCCAACTGCGCACAATGCAGAGCAACAGACTTGGTTAATTGCCTTACGGCAGCTTTAGAGGCACCATAAGCAGCCAAATTAGGTGTGGCAACCAATCCTGCAATAGAAGAAATATTAATAATACTGCCCCCCGTCATCCTCATGGCGCGAATGGCATGCTGACAACCAAGGAGGACGCCTTCCACATTGAC
>JAESUN010000285.1 GCA_016763045.1 Opitutaceae bacterium
TCAACACTTCCCTGGTGGGTCTATCTGCTGGTCATTCCTTGCGCCATGTTGGGAGCGACGTTGGGCACAAAAATCCTCAACAAGATCACCGACACAAATTTTCGCCGCTGGAGCCAGTGGATTGTCATGGCTCTTGGCAGCATCTGCCTGGGCCGTGGTGTCTACCTGTTGATGACCTAAACATTCTGCTTGGATTTTACCTCCAGGCCCCTGACTATTATCAGCAGCGCAAAGCGTGCTAGGAACACGCCATGACAACCGCTTCTGAAACCCCAGAGCAGCAGGCCCCGGCCGGCACAAATGCAACCGATCCGGCGAACACAGATGTTTCCTGTTCGCGGAGATTGCCCAAGTGGCTCGCCGCCAATGAGGTAAGCCTTGTTTTCACGTCCTATCAGTCCGGCATTGTCTTTTTTGTCGGCACCCGCCCCGACGGGGGTCTGGCCATCCATCAGGCCGGGTTCCCGCGTGCCATGGGCTTGTCGGCGCGGCGCCAACGGATCTACCTCGCGTCGCTCGCTCAAATCTGGCGATTGGAAAACATGCTGCGCCCCGGCGAACTGGCCAATCAACAATATGACGTTTGTTACGTTCCCAGGAACGCGCAAACAACCGGCGACGTCGATGCCCACGAGATTGCCGTCGAACCGGACGGCCGGGTCATCTTTGTAAACACATCTTATTCGTGTCTTGCCACACTAGATCAGGTGCATGGGTTTAAACCAATTTGGCAGCCTTCATTCATTTCAAAACTGGCACCGGAAGACCGTTGCCATTTGAACGGTCTGGCAATGGAAAACGGCAAGGCGCGTTACGTGACCGCCGTTAGTCAAAGCGACGTCGTTAACGGATGGCGAGATCGTCGCAGCGAAGGAGGGGTGCTCATTGATATCGCCTCTGACAAGGTCCTAACAGATCGCCTGTCCATGCCGCATTCGCCAAGATTGCACAATGGGCAGCTCTACACATTGAACTCAGGTCGCGGACATCTGGCACGCATCGACCGGCAGACCGGAGATATAGACGAGCTCGCATTCTTGCCGGGCTTCTTACGCGGACTGGCCTTTCACAAAAACCACGCCATCGTCACACTCTCTCTGCCGCGTGATAGATCCTTTGCGGGGCTGGAACTTGATGATGAATTGAAGAAGCGGGATGCGGATGCCTGGTGCGGCATCCAGATTGTCGAACTTTCAACAGGCAATGTGGTGCACTGGTTGCGCCTTGATGGATCCATCCGGGAACTTTTTGATGTGGCCGTCCTGCCAGAAGTGCGCTGTCCCCTGGCAGTCAGCCCTCTCGCGCCAGAATTCGCGTCTACCACGACGATGGCCGATACCGACTAAACCCATAGTTTCACTGCGCTTTTACGGCGCTAGAGAAAATGATCCGTCCCCATCCTAATGGTTAGTTGCGATTAGCTCTCATTCTGGCCATTATGCATCTGAGTTTGTACAGGGAAAATCTGCCGCCAGAGCAGATGTGTGAGTAAGGGGCACTTCAGTGTCACAATATCCCAATAAGGGAAGAAGCGGGGGCTTTGCAGCCCATCGCCTAGCGTTGATGGTTTCCACATCCGTCCTCTCGATGGGCGCATACGGACATCTCCGCAGTGCACGCGCAGCCAACGAGTGCGGTGTCATTGCCGTCGGCAGCACTGCTACTTGCACACCAGCAGGCAATAACTTCACCGGCGGTATCGAATACGATGTGAACGACGCAACCATCGTCGTGCAGGACGGGGTGGTGATCAGCACCACAGCAGCCAACACAATTGGCATCTCAAGTGGTGATTTCAACGTGGCACACGGCAATCTTGCCGTGGATATTCAAGGAACGGTTGCAATCACCACAGCCGGTGATTCCGCGGACGGCATTTTTATCGCCACCGACAATGGCACTATCACGCTGACAACAAGTGCCAGCACATCCATCGTAACCAGCAACAATGAAGCGGTCGGCATTCACCTTGATGCTTATGGCGGCGACATAACAGTTTCAAGCCCCGGGTCGATCAGAACCAACGGCAACTACGCCCATGGCATCGAGGCCTATGCAGGCGGCGATATCAATGTTTCAGTCGGCGACATTACTGTCACAGGTCCGAATTCCTATGGCGCTCATTTGTATAGCAATGGAGGGTCGATCTCGGTCACGACCGGGCTGGTTACTAACAGCGGCACCGGCTACCAAGCGGGCATTTATGCGCAATCGATAGGCGGCGCAGTTAGCGTGACCACATCCGGAATTGTCTCAACCAGCGGCATTGGTGTGGTCGCTGTTGTCGTTGGGGGTGGCTCAAACAATGTCGATGTAACGTCAACAGGTGAAATTTCCGCCTACGGTATCGGCGTCGGAGCACTATCAGCTACCGGTGATGTCACTGTCACAACACAAGGCCTGGTGACGACGACAGGCAATGCATCTATAGGCATCTATGCTGCTGCCTATGCCGGCGATGTGACAATTTCCTCAAATGGGATCAACGCACAGGGTGCAGGGTCCACGGCAATCCTTGTACGCACCGCCACCGGAAACATTGTCATCACCGACACGGGAACGCTAACCGCAACCGATGATGCAATATATGCCACATCCATCGGCGGCAGCGTGACAATCACCGTCAACAATATCGTTACGGATGATGATGCTTTTAACGTGTATGGCGCGACAGGTGTCACAATCACCGTCAACGGAACAATCATAGCCGCTGATGAAGGCCTCGAAGTAGACACAGGTGCTGGCCCCGCGATCATCTCTGTCAACAACGTATCTGCAACAGGCAGTGACAATGACGCCGTGCGCGCAACGTCAGGCGGAGCAGTGTCAATCACTGTCTCAGGGACAGTGTTGGGGGGCGCCAGATCAGCGCAGGGCGCAGGCATCGACATTGAGCTCAGCACGGTCGGCACCATTACAGTCAACAAAGGTGGCTCCATTGGAGCGCTCTCTGACTTTGCCATCGACAATCGAGGTGCCGGTGCGTTGACCATCAACAATAGCGGCACCATCACCGGTTCGCTTATCTTCGGTGCCAACAATGATGTTCTGAACAACCTGTCACCGAATAGTGTCAACCTGCGGCGCTTCACAGACACCAATGCGGACGGCATACGCGATACCGAGGCTGTTGCCATCATCGATTTTGGA
>JAESUN010000286.1 GCA_016763045.1 Opitutaceae bacterium
AAACTCACTCGGGACATCAAAGAAACGATAGCGGCCTATCAAATTAACACCCTTACGATTATCCTTCCATAATTTCATACCACCCTCTAGCCCTCGCATGAAAAAGCGATCACCTTCATAGTAGAAGAGTGGGATAATATCCGCAACGGTCTTTTCCTCTGTCTTGAAAGGAATCGACGCGTAACGCAACCCCATCGTTATCCCCCATCCTTGATTCGCATTCCTTCTTGATGCGAACAAAACTGATTCATCCTCTCCCCCATCTGACACCGCAAAAACGGCTCCTCCCCAAAAGGGAAAAACCACCAGAGCAAAGTGAACCAACAAAACACTAGAAGAGAAAATCCTAAAGTTCACATTAGACAGATGAGATCTCCAAGAGAAAAAGTCAAAGATATGCTAAACCAAAAAGATCATCGGATGGTTAATCTCAGAAACGAAAGAGATTTAGGCATTCAATCTCCCAGTAAACAGTATTTCGTATAAAATAATAGATTTAATGGACCACTAATCCCTTCTTGAATACACTGCAAGACAGACCGTCTAGATCGAAGCAGACTCAAGAAGGTCGCAAAGACTCAACGTAAAACCTAGTCCTTTTTCTCGGGTTCAGTAGACGTTTCGGTTGAGGCCTCTGTTGCGGTGCTCTCAGTTTCTACTGGAACTGCTTCTTCAACTTCTGGATCAGGTGTCGGAACTTCAGGAGGGGCCTCTGATACAGCAGTTCCCTCTGGTGCTTCAGCGGTCTCAACTTCCTTATCCACCGATGGTGTATCAACGACTACAGGTGCTCCTTGCTTCTTTTCGTCCGAAAAGACAGCCACTTTTTCAGCTGGAGCCTCTACAGATGCTTTGGATTTTTCAGCAGCTTCGACCTTCGCATGCCCTTTATCTTTTTTAACAGATACATGTCCCTGAGGAGGATGAGTCAAAGCAGGAGGTGCAAACAGCGTTCCATTTGCAAATTCTGTTACGTATCCCTCTGTAATGAGCCAACGAAGATCCATTACCATTTTTTTCAACGTTTCAGCCTGCTCTGGAGAAAGTTGTGATTCAGCATCTACTTCCGCTTTACCTGCTGGCTTTGCAGTTGAGGAAAAGCCAAGATGCTTTTCCGAGAGAGCAGCCACCTCAACAAAAGGATTCGTTTCAATAAAGCAGATCAGTTTATCGATCGTCTCTGCAAAGACCTCTCCTACGACCCTGAACTTCCGTTTAACAGAACAAACAAAGGTAATCCCTTTCGACCCCCGCTTAAACACATGGAAGTGCTCACGCCGCAAACGTCCACGAAGCGAATTGGCTGTATCCAAAGGAAAACGACGCTGAGCTTCCAAGCAACCGAACATAGCTCTGCAGGCTTCTGTATCCTTAAACTGTTCAATCTTAACTGCTGGCACCCGAGCACTCTCCACCTTGCGAACAATACGATCACCTTCAGTAAGCGATAAATAAGTTCTCGCTTCTTCCAGGGTATCAAAGCTCTTGGCATCTTCTCCCTCTGCCACTTTCTTCACGCTGTAGCGAGTGGTCTTTTTCATCTGTTCTGACCACTCAGCAACCACTTCAGGATCATTCACGACCTCGATCGATGCCTTAAATTTATCAAAAGACATCCGCTCACTGAGATGTGTATTATAATGCTCCTGAATGATCTTGGAATATCGATGAAAACTCGATGGACCCAACAATACTTTGGTAAAGGAACAACGGCTCACGAAAGAGAAATTACCCTGAGGTGCTTCAACTTCGACTTCTTCCACCTGGAAAAAGTGTTCCACATGATTCACTATCACATGATTAAGCGCTTCTTCCCGTGTCACAAAAGGAGCTCCATCCAAAGTTGAAATATACAACTGCGAGTCCCCTTCTCCACTTTTCTTTTTAAAAACAACGATGCTCCGTTCAGGTTTTTCTAAAATAAGTCGGACGATATCAAACAGCTCAAAAGTATGACAGGAAGTACGCATCGCCTTAACAATGGCGGCAAAACCTGAATCTTCAGGGTAAAAAGCGACGTCAAAAACTGGACTAACATAGGGACGGTTATCCTGTCGTGGGCGACGCTCGCTATGCTGGCGACGTTCGCCCTGCGAACGTCCATTCTGCCTTCTACGATCAGGCGAATTCCCCCCACCACGTTTCTCACTGGAATAACGCCTCTCACCTGAATCGCGTCTCGATGGTCCCGAACGATTGTCTGGCCGACGATCTATCGTTTTACCTGACCCTGTTGAACGACGTGAACCTGCGGGTCTACGATCCGAATTGCTTCGGCGTTGGCCGCCTTCTATCTTTGTCCACTGAGTTCCAAAGTTAAAGTCTTCCAGGGCCGTCAGATCGATACTATTAAGGTCCTGATTTTCTTCGTTTTTGCTCGTCTGATCTTCCATTTGGATATGCGGTCACGACAACTTGGCAAAAGCCAAATTCGTGAGAAATGTAGTTTGTAATAAGTTTGTAAGTCGCAGCCAGAAGAAATCCCTCTGAACTGATAAAGTTTAATAAGCCCGGTAAACTCATCTCAAATGACCAATGAAGCAAGCGATTTCGCTTTTCTTCTTCTTTGATATTTTGAGCCTTTACTTCGATTAAAAAATCTCCATTGCTCGATCCTCATTAATCTTATTTGCTCTGGTGGTGGAATTGGTAGACACGTACGCTTGAGGGGCGTATGCTGAAAGGCGTGAGGGTTCGAGTCCCTCCCTGAGCACCATTTTCCGATAAAAGAAGGAAAATGGTCACCCCGGAATTGACCGGAGGCAAGGAACCCCTAGGATAACTGAGTAATGTCCTTAGAGAACATAAAAAATGCACTACTTAAATCCTACCAAGAGCATGGTGGAATTAATCACCTTGATGGGATCAATCTACCCGATCAGGATACAGTAAACACATTGGCAAATGGCTTTATGCATCTGCTTTTTCCGGGATATTTTGAAAAAAGCTGCCTGACCCAGGATCAATTGGCCTTCGCCGTCGAAAGACAACTGATCCATCTCGAACATCGACTGATCGATGAAATCCGCAAATGCCTTATTTTCAGCGAGCATCCAGAGGCTCAAACGAGAGCAACCGAGATCGCAACCGTATTACTGACTGAATTCACCGTTATCCGACGCCTTTTGCAAACAGATGTGGATGCCGCTTATACGGGCGACCCTGCTGCCCAGAGTTTTGAAGAGATCATTCTCTCCTATCCATGCATTCTGGCTATTTCCATGCAACGAATTGCCCACAGACTTTATCAGATGGAAGTCCCTCTTCTTCCACGAATGCTGACGGAATTTGCCCATCGAAAAACCGGGATAGACATTCATCCTGGGGCCACCATCGGATCCCATTTTTTTATCGATCATGGAACTGGAGTTGTCATAGGAGAAACCACTATCATAGGTTCTCATGTCAAATTTTACCAAGGTGTTACCCTAGGTGCAAAGAGCTTTAGCACTGATGCCAAAGGTAATATCGTTAAAGGAATCAAACGTCACCCAAACATCGGTGACAACGTGACTATTTATTCAGGCGCATCCATCCTCGGAGGTAAAACAACCATCGGCAATGATTCCATTGTCGGGGCAAATGTCTGGCTAATGGATTCTATCCCTACTGGAAGCATCGCCTACTATAGAGGTGAGAACCTTGTGGTTCGCAGCCGGAAGAAAAAAGAGAAGGCCGAAGGTAATACTTCCTATACGATCTAATCTTCATGAAAATTCGTTTCACGAAGATGCATGGTGCTGGAAACGATTTTGTCGTAATCGATAATTCTTCCAGTGACCTAGTCCTCTCGCGCGAACAAATCACTCATCTCTGTGATCGTCGCTACGGCATCGGAGCAGACGGACTCATCCTCCTTGAAACAATCGAAGACGCCGCACTCGATGCGCGCATGATTTACTATAACTCCGACGGCTCCAGAGCTGAGATGTGTGGTAACGGAGCGCGCTGCTTTACCGCGTTTGCCCTAGCCATGA
>JAESUN010000287.1 GCA_016763045.1 Opitutaceae bacterium
CAGGATAGGGCACCCACTGGAATGGCTTCCTGTCCTTGACAGGTATGCACAGATCCTGCGACCAATGGATCCACCCCTGCACTCAACTCGGAGCATCGCCGCTCAAAATGACGAATGGCACGCATACGAGTATAATAGCGAAGCAGGGTCTCAGGCCGACCACTCTGGTGTGCTTCTTCCCAATCTTTGGTGTGGGAAATTCTACCGGAATTGATGGTAGTAGTGTCGAAGTTTGGGGTGATTACAGGGGTCTTTTCTCTACTCATATAAAGCAAGTTAATGACCTTCAGGAGTTTGAACGTCAAGCGTCGGACTCGACTTCATCGGAATATTCAGTTTCATGATATTTTCGATGGTGGGCGGATGGGAAGGGTCGTGAAAGCGAAAGATCGTGCTCCCTGATTCGATCGCAGAGAAGAGAGTTAACATTTGGGCTTGTGGAGCAATTGTGCTTGCGGAGGGCTCACCTTCCTTCCTTCTTTAGTCTAGTGATACCCCTATGAGCAGATTACTAAACGAAATTGCGATAGTGACTGGAGGCGGCCGAGGCATTGGCGAAGCCATTGCTAGGATGTTTGCGAGGGAAGGTGCTGCGGTGCTTATAGCGGATAAGGATGGCGATTCAGCCGCTCGTGTGGTGGCCGAGATCCAGGCTACAGGAGGTAAGGCAGTTGCAACGACGACCGACATTAGCGACCCGAAACAAGTGGATACAATGTCACAGGCTGTGAAGGACACCTTCGGCCCGGCTTCGATTTTGATTAACAATGCGGGCATCAGCGTTTTCGCGGATCCCTTGAAACTAACAGATGATGATTGGAAGAAGTGCATGTCTGTCGATTTGGAAGGGGTATGGTATTGTACCCGTTCCGTCTTGCCGGACATGTTGGCGCAAGGCGTCGGATCAATTGTAAACATCGCCTCAATCCATTCATTTCAGATTATTAAGGGCTGCTTCCCATATCCGGTGGCAAAGCATGGCCTGATTGGAATGACTAGGGCCTTGGCGGTGGAGTATGGTTCGCAAGGAGTGCGGGTGAACGCGGTGTGTCCAAGCTATATCGATACAAAAATGAACACGGATTGGTTTAACACCACTCCGGACCCTGCCGCTGCACGCGCTGCTGCGGAAAATTGGCATCCGTTGAAACGAATGGGTACAGCCGATGAGGTTGCTTACGCAGCGCTCTACCTGGCTTCGAAGGAATCCGGATTTGTGACCGGTTCCTCGCTGATGATAGATGGCGGCAGATCTATTGTCTATCATGACTAAATACGGAGATACAGCTGTCTGTGTTCTGGATTGTCAGGACAAACTTGGTGAGGGGATATTCTGGTGCCCTGAAGAACAAGTATTGTATTGGGTCGATATGGCTATGCCCTCTATATTGCATCGCTTTGATCCGGCTTCCGAAAGCCATAAGACGTGGGCGATGCCGGAGATGATTTCTTCTTTGGCCAAGCGGCGGGATGGAACCCTCTTCGTAGCATCCCATCATGGTCTGAATTTCTTTGATCCTAAGAGCGAAACCCTTACTCGCGTCGTGGCCCCCGAAGCCAGTCGCCCTCTTAATAGGGCGAATGACGGCGCACCCGATGCCCGTGGACGATTTTGGTATGGATCCATGACGAATAATATTGCTCCGGATGGTAGTGACCTCCCGATCGAATCATCCACTGGAGTTCTTTACCGAGTGGAACCTGATTTGCGGGTTATCCCCATGGATGGTCCGGTGGGGATATCCAATGGCACTTGTTTTAGTCCTGATTCCAGCACCCTCTACTTCGCGGATACACTGGCTGAGGCGATCTACGCCTATGATTTCGATCTGGAATCCGGAGGAATTAGTAACAAGCGAATCTTTGCCAACCCGACGGGATACGGTTATCCGGATGGCTCCACCGTAGACGCCGAGGGTTACGTTTGGAATGCGCGATGGGAGGCAGCATGCGTGATCCGCTTTTCGCCTGAGGGAGAGATTGATCGTGTGGTGGATATTCCCGCCAGTCGCGTGACTTGCTGTGCCTTTGGAGGAAAGAACTTGGATGAACTTTATGTGACCACGTCACGGATGAATGTTTCTCCGAGCGAGCTTGAGGAACATCCTGAAGCTGGCGGAGTCTTTGCTTTATCGCCAGGAGTACGCGGTCTACCTCGACCGATGTTTGCTGGTTGAGCGAGTGTGACTCACTGAGTTTTTCGTCTCCTTAAGCACCTTCATCGCCCGTTCGGAAATCAAAGCCTGCTGTCAGACCAGCATCCACAACAATCTGTGCGCCAGTAATTCCCGACGCCTCCTCACTGGCGAGAAATACAATTGTTGCAGCGATTTCTTCTGGTCGAAGCAATCTACCAAGTGGATTTCGTTGTTCGCGAGTCTTGAGAAACGATTCAGGGTCAGATGCGGTATCCAGATGACGTCGGAAAAACGGTGTATCGGTTACGCCAGGACACACACAGTTTGCTCGAATGCCGTCGCGGGCGTGATCAAGCGCAAGCGCTTTGGTGAACTGCAAAATTCCGCCTTTTGAGGTGCAATAAGCAATCAAACCCTGTTCGGCCAAATATGAATCAATACTACCAACGGTGACGATTGCTCCGCGTCCGCGTTCAATCATTTGCGGCAAAACGGCGCGCACCGCTTTTACCAAGCCTAGTTGGTTTACATTGATGGTGTTTGACCACTGTTCGTCTGTGATCTCAAGCACGTTACCAACCGCAAGGTAGGCTGCGGCCGTCACCAAAACTTCAGGATGCCAGTGACGACGTGCGAGTTCCTCCTTTACGAGTGTCCAAGTCTCAGATTTAGAGACATCGCCCTGAATCCAACCTAAATTGCCTTCTTCGCTGAATGGAAGAGCCATATCAACGCCAAGAACATTGATACCTTTTTCCAAAAACCGTTTAGCGGTCGCTGCACCAATACCTGATGCCGCACCAGAAATAACTGCCGTTTGCTCCATTATAATTTTCTTCGGAGTGTGCAAGGCTCCATAGAGGGGTCAATGGAAATTAATATCCCTTTTTCATCGGACTAGGGAAAATATGAATTTACGCAAAACCTCGAAGGAATCGACTTGCGAAAAAGGTTCAAGAAGCGCTTACTGAAGATCTTGTCGAAGCGAGCGATTATATCCTTTAATCAGAAACAAGCTTCCCGAACAACTTCAACACAACTGAATAGGTTTATTCGCAATGCCTGATTTTCCAATAGTCGATAGCCATCTGCATATCTGGGATCCTGATAATCTGAACTACCCTTGGCTCAGCGGGGTAAGTAAACTGAATCGTGCGTTTTTACCAGATGACTATCGCCAGGAGTGTGGCGTAGTGGATGTCGATACGATGGTATTTATCGAATGCGATGCCCATCCAGATGAAGCTCGACCCGAAGTTGATTGGGTGAATGCACAAGCTACCATCGATCCAAGGATCAAGGCCATTGTTGCGTTCGCACCACTGGATCTCGGTGATGCAGTGCGTGCTCATCTCGAACGCCTTGCGGATGTTAATCGGGTCCGTGGCATTAGGCGTATTTATCAAGATGAGACTGACACTGAATTTTGCCTTCGCCCCAAGTTTGTTGAAGGCGTTCGGGCATTGTCTGAATATGGATTAAGTTTCGATATATGCATTAAACACCCGCATCTTGAAAGTTCTATTGAATTGGTGCGCAAATGCCCGGACACATCCTTCGTGCTCGATCACATAGGTAAACCGGATATCAGGCAGCAACTCTTTGAACCGTGGCGCGCACAAATGTTTGAGCTAGCGAAATTGGACAATGTTGTGTGCAAATTATCAGGTGTGGCAACGGAGGCCGATCACGAGAATTGGACATCGGAGCAGTTGCATCCGTTCATCGATACTGCTTTTGAGGCTTTCGGTTCCGAGCGAGTGATGTTTGGAGGCGATTGGCCTGTTGCCCTGAGTGCAATTCATTTCCCACGTTGGATAGAAATCGTCGATACGGAGCTTGCCGGACTGAGCGAGACAGAAGCTCGAAATGTTTTTCGGGATACGGCACTGAGATTTTACCGTATTATCTGATCGACGAGCCCCCAAGGGCTTTTAAATATATGATACTTTGATAATTTTGGTGGTGTTAACGAACCACTGACAAAAAATGTTTTATGAGAAATTCAAAACAATTGACTGAAATATCTAGAGGTGAAGCACATGATTGATTTTAGCGGACGAGTTCTTCTTCTAACAGGTGCAAACGGAGGAATATCACGAGCAATTGCCACGATGTTTTTTAACCAGGGTGCTCATTGTTTTCTCACCGATATTGACGAGCAGGGCGTCACTGATTTCGCTCAGTCATTGGACCCGAGCGGAACGCGATGCGTTGGTATGAAACAGGATGTGACTCTGTCTCATGATGCTGATTTGGTGATGGAAGCGGTGAAGAGTAAATTCGGGCACCTTGACTATCTGGTGACGAGTGCAGGTTTTTATCGCGATCAGATGATCCATAGCATGACCGATACTCAATGGCAGGATTCTCTGGGGATTAATCTAAATGGGGTTTTTTATACCTGTCGGGCGGCGATTCCACTGTTAGCTGATGGTGGTGCCATCGTAAATATTTCCTCAATGTCAGGACATCGAGGGTCTTTCATGCACTCAGACTATGCTGCTTCAAAAGGTGGGGTGCTTGCTTTTACACGCACACTGGCCTTGGAACTTGCTCCACGCATACGCGTCAATGCCATTTCACCAGGTCTGATTGATACACCCATGGTGCAGCCATTGATGGACAAGCAGGGCCCTAAATTGATGGAGGCAACCCCTCTGAAGCGATTGGGGAGCCCAAGGGAAGTTGCCGGGGCTGTCGCCTATTTATGCTCGGACTTGGCAAGTTTCGTTACGGCAGAGACTATTCACGTTAATGGCGGTCTTTACGTCGTTAGTTAAGAGCTGAAATCTTTCAGGAAAACAAATGCAATCAACGAAGAGGAATACTTATTATGCGAATTGAACAGGTTGAATCCCGCTTGATAGGTGGTGCACACTTTGTTGAAATTACTGTCGAGAATGGACTGAAGGGTCTCGGGCAATCTGGTTGCTGGGGCTATCCGGCTGCAGTCAGCGAAGTAGTAGGCGTTTTTGCTGATTACCTTATCGGTAAGGATGCCGGAAATATTGAACACCATTGGCAACACCTTTACCGTATGGGCCCTTTTCGAGGTTCTGTGATTGGTGGAGCGTTGAGTGCAGTTGACATAGCTCTTTGGGATATTAAGGGACAGCGCCTGGAGGTACCTATTTGGGACTTGCTCGGAGGAAAATGTCGTGACCGCCTCCGACTGCTCTGGCTTATTCTCGGGGATTTCGAACCCGATGAAATCGTCCGCAAGGTGCGTGATGGCGTTGGCCAGGGGTTCACGGCGGTCAAGTTTGATCCTATTCCCACTAATGTTGGCGACCTGTCGGTTGATCGCCTCATTAGTGACGTTACCAACAGGGTTGAGGCTGCCCGTGATGCAGCGGGTAAAGATGTCGATATCGTTCTGGAGTTTCATCGTCGCCTCACGCCTCTAATGGCTATGCCGCTGATTGATGGATTACGGAAATTCAACTGCCTATTTATTGAAGATCCTATTCAGATTGATAGCATCAGTTCTCAGGCCAGTGTGGCCGCTAGAAGTATTGCGCCAATCGGAAATGGTGAGCGCTTGAATACAATTTGGGAATACCGAGAGCTTCTTGCTCAGGGCGGCTCGCAATACCTACGCCCTGATCCGGGATTGGCAGGAGGTATCACCCATTGCAAAAAAATTGC
>JAESUN010000288.1 GCA_016763045.1 Opitutaceae bacterium
GATGAACCCCATTTCCATAGGGCATTTCTTTCCAGTTTTTTAATAAAAAAATCATTACCAATAATAAAAATGGAAAGTCATGGTTTCGTCATCACCAAAAACTTTTACCATATCGCTACTCCATTCTTCGTAGGGCTGGTTCTCTTCGATAGCTCTTCGGCAATTAATCCGGCCAACGGCACCCGCTGTTGTATCAATAAGTTCCATGTCTATAATATTACCCTCTTTAGTCAGCTTAAATTCAAGATGCACCTCCGAATTTGATTCGGTACGAATACTGGTATTACATATTTGATCCCAACGTATTTGAACAGCTTCTTTCATCCGCTCCATATACGAACCGTAGTCACTTAGTTTTGAATCAACCCCTATCCTGCCCGTT
Organism: Opitutaceae bacterium; assembly: GCA_016763045.1. Classification (GTDB taxonomy): domain Bacteria; phylum Verrucomicrobiota; class Verrucomicrobiia; order Opitutales; family Opitutaceae; genus NORP342. Next base: position 383 of record JAESUN010000288.1, read on the forward strand.
TCGGAAACACCTTTCGTCTGATCATTCACCGGCCCTGGAGGCACATGAACCCTTGGCCTGCTCCCTTGAGATCGCTTGTCGGATTGATTCTCGAACCTAACAGACGACTGCGTCTCTCCTGGTTTCTCTGTTTCTTCACCCTCGACCGTTTCCGCAGCGATGGGTACATCCTCAAAATTTTCTGCCTCCATCATCCCCGTTCCCTCTTCCGAGACAATTTCATCGTCCTCATACCCGGGCAGTCGCCCCGTCGCACGTGGAGTTCCTGTCTCACGTGGATTCGAAGCCTCCTGTTCTTGTTGTTCCATTGACGGAGAGCTTGAGGAGATAGGCTGAACCTGCAAATCTCCACTCAAAATTTTCTCTGAAGGAATATCATCATCACTCTGAGTAGAGGGAGACTTATCAGCACTCAGCTCTTCTACAGACTCTAAGTTGGCCGCCTGTTGGTTTCGTGATGATTCATTAATCGTCTCATCTGGAATATTGTCCGGAGCATTTGGGTTTGTTTCAACGTAATGAGGTAGCGGCTTTTCCACCTCTGCTGTTAACAGAATCTCAATATCAAACTCTTTGGAGGAAGGGCTGAGCTCTGACGGATTGATCGTCAGATAGCTACTGGGAATACTGCCGATAAAAAACAGATGAAACAGCAGTGCCCCTATTAACCCTGCGATAACAGCAGGTTTTCGGTAGGTGGGCTCCACCAGAGGGAAGTCCGCCGAAGTAACCAACTGCCTTTTTTGAGGAACTGGACTGTAAACACTTGATCTCATTTAAAACAGGTTCACTTGCTCCTAGAGCAAATGATGACGCACTAAGATCTCTTTTGTTTCCTCTATTGGCAAGCCGATGATATTAGAGAGAGAGCCTTCATACGATTCGACGATCATTTCACCTCCATCCTGGATCGCATAGCCCCCAGCCTTATCCAGAGGATCGATGATAGAATGATAGTGGGTAATCATATCCTCATCCAATAGCTTAAAAGTCACCTCGCTATTCACTTTAAGCGTCTCGGAGAGCCCCAATTCTCTGTTCAGAAACGAAATACCAGTAAAAACCGTATGCGTGCGCCCGGATAGAAAACGAAGCATCTCACGTGCTTCCTTCATATCTACAGGTTTGTTCAGAATCGTCTCATCCAAAAAAACAGTCGTATCAGCACCCAAAACAAAAGATTTCGGGTATTTCTCAGCCACCCAATCAGCCTTTAATCCAGCATTCTGCAAAACCATCTCTCTGGGGTCTGGCACCTGAGTCGCATTCAATTCGATAACATCTGCAACGCAGATATCAAACAAAACACCTAGCTCACTCAAAAGCTGGTGCCTGCGTGGAGATGCGGATGCTAAAACAAGTTGTGGAGAGGAATCAAGAATCACGGTGGCATTTCGTACGTCTCCATCGTCCCGGGCAAGTTCAATCCTTCCCTTCTCTTTCATGGATCGTTTTGCATTAAGACAGCAATTTCTTCTTGGAAACTTGCAGTTTGAGGGGAAACTACATCTTTTTCCTCATGCGAATTGGCCTAGCACAAATCAATACCACCGTTGGTGATCTTTCAGGTAATCGAAAGAAGATCATCCAAGCCTACCAACAACTACATGCCGATGGTGCCGAACTCATCATCTTTCCCGAGCTAGCCGTTTGCGGTTATCCACCTCGCGACCTCTTACTCAAGCGACGCTTTGTCTCCGATACGGAAGAATCCCTTTTGGAAATAGCAGCAGCAACAGATGGTACGCCACTCCTCGTAGGTTATGTCGAAACAAACCCAGCTGGCACCGGACGAGCCTTTTTCAACTCGGCTGCTTTTTGCCAAAATGGAGCTGTTATAAGCAATGCCCGAAAATGCCTGCTACCGACCTACGATGTCTTTGACGAAGATCGTTATTTTGAAGCGGCGAATAAACCAACCCTCATCCACAGCAATGGTCTGAAAATCGGAATTACAATCTGCGAAGATATCTGGACACATCCGATTAATCCTTCGCGGCCTCGCTACGCCATCAACCCAATTGAAGAGCTCAACAAAAGCTCAATCGATCTACTCATCAACCTTTCGGCCAGCCCCTGGCATTTTTCCAAAGAAAATGTCCGTGAGAACCTGATCAAAGAAACTGCAAAAAAATGCGGCGTTCCACTCATTTACTGCAATGCGGTAGGTGGTAACGACGAACTTATCTTCGATGGGCGCAGTATGGTCGCCGACTCCAAGGGTAATCTTGTGGCTGGCTTGAAAGCCTTTAAAGAAGACCACCGCATTATTGATCTGGAAACAAGCACCCCTGCCATCGACTCCACTTTTAAACAGGACGATATGCAAGATATCTACGATGCACTCGTCCTCGGCCTACGCGATTATGCACACAAAAGTGGTTTTCAAAAAGCTCTGATCGGTTTAAGTGGCGGGATTGACTCTGCTCTTACAGCAGTTCTCGCGGTCGAAGCATTGGGGGCTGAGAATATCACCGGCATCAGTTTGCCTTCTAAAATCTCCAGCCAGCACAGCAGGGATGACGCGCGCATCCTTGCAGAGACTCTCAAAATCAATTTTCAAACACTTCCGATCGCCAATATCGTTGAAGCGGCTTCCAAAACCTTGGCGCCTCTTTTCGATAAGAGTAAAACCGATACAACGGAAGAAAATGTTCAGGCCCGCAGCCGCGGCCTCTTACTCATGGCGGTCTCAAATAAATTCGGCGCTCTACTACTCACAACTGGAAACAAGAGCGAACTAGCCGTTGGCTATTGCACTTTATACGGGGATATGGCCGGTGGACTGGCGGTCATCTCGGATTTACCCAAAACAAAAGTATATGACCTCTCTCGTTTTATTAACAGGGATAAGGAAATTATCCCTGTTTCAACCATCGAAAAACCACCTTCAGCCGAATTAAGTCCCGATCAAAAAGACGAAGATTCCCTGCCTCCTTATCCAGTCCTCGATGCCATCTTAAAAGGATATGTCGAAGAAGGTCTCTCCTCCAGAGATTTAGTCTCTGCAGGCTTTAAGGAAGAACTCGTCAAAGACATCATCCGCAAAGTCGATCTCAATGAATACAAACGTAAACAAGCTGCTCCCGGACTGAAAATAACACCTCTCGCTTTTGGTGTCGGGCGCCGCATACCAATTGTCCAAAAATACGTAAGCTAATTTCTTCGCTGTTTTCTAAAAAAAATGACCTCAGAGCAACTCTTCCAAAAAGCACTCAAACTAATGCCCGGCGGCGTCAATTCACCCGTCCGTGCCTTTCGCTCCGTGGGCGGAAATCCTTTTTTTGTCTCCAGAGCAGAGGGAGCCTCTCTTTACACGGTAGATGGCGAAGAACTCGTCGACTTTGTCTGCACTTGGGGCCCAGCTATTCACGGGCACAATCATCCCGAAATAAAAAAAGCTATCTCCATTGCCTTAGATAACGGCACAAGTTTCGGAACACCAAATCCCTACGAAGTGGAAATGGCTGAAAAAATCCTTTCAATGGTCCCCTCCATTGAAAAAGTCCGGATGTGCAATAGTGGGACAGAGGCAACCATGTCCTGCATACGGCTCGCTCGTGGATTTACCAAGCGCGATAAAATCATCAAGTTTTCCGGATGCTACCATGGCCACGTGGATTCACTTTTAATCAAAGCAGGATCTGGAGCACTCACTCTAGGAAACCCCGATAGCGCCGGCATCCCCGAAAGTTTCGCCCGCGAAACAATCGTTCTTGAATTAAACAACCTGGCGCAACTAACCGAGGTCTTTGAAAAGCACGGCTTCGAAATCGCCAGCGTCATACTAGAGCCCTACCCCGCCAATGTTGGTCTCATTTTTCCGGATACAGGATTTCTAAGAAAACTCAGAGAGCTCTGCACTAATGCGGGAACTCTGCTTATTTTTGATGAAGTCATGACAGGTTTCCGCGTTTCTCCGGGCGGCGTGCAACAGCGTGAAAACATCACTCCCGACCTCACTGCACTGGGGAAAATAATCGGTGGAGGACTCCCCGTTGGTGCCTTTGGCGGTAAAGCAGACATCATGGACTACCTCGCTCCTCTTGGCCCCGTTTATCAGGCAGGAACGCTGAGCGGTAATCCTCTCGCCATGGCAGCAGGTATTACTGGGCTACGACTCCTGCAAGAGCTAAACCCTTACGAACAGCTCAACCAACTCGGTGTTCAAATACGTGACGCACTTTTATCCGCAGCAAACAAAAAAGGATTACCCCTACAAGTGCCCCAGATAGGCTCCATGTTTTCCATGTTTTTCAGCGAAAACCCTGTTCGCAACTATGATGATGCGATAGCGAGTGATACGAAATTATTTCAGAAACTTTTCCGTTACTGCCTCAAAAACGGAGTTTACCTACCACCGTCTCCTTTTGAGACATGCTTCATCAGCACTGCCCACAAAGACAGTGCCATCGATAAAGCCTGTGAAGTGCTCCAGGCTGGAATCGCTGAAATCTAAAGCCTAGGCCTTAGCGGGCTCTGGAACGTGTCCGTTTCTGACACAGAAATCTCCGAACTCTTCACCTTCCTGACGGTCGGCAGCGTATTCTCTAAATAGACCTGAAACCTGCTCGATCATCTCCACGGTTGTAACTCCGGTAGCCACCTCACGATTGAGACGAGTTCCATTGTATTTGGCTCCCAAGAATAGACTGTATTTACCCGGCGCACGTCCGACAATACCGATCTCAGCTAGATAAGGACGTGCACATCCATTCGGACATCCAGTCATCCGAATACTGATTGCGTCATTTTCCAGTCCCACTTCTTTGAGTACCTTTTCCAGTTGATCCAAAATATCAGGAATCTCGCGTTCACTCTCCGCCAAAGCCAATCCACACGTTGGTAATGCCGGGCAAGCCAGTGAATTCAATCGCAGACCTGTTTGTTTATTCGCCTCACCCAATCCATATTTTTCAAGAATCGCTTCGATCGAAACCTTTGCTTCATCACTGAGTCCCGCCACGGAAAGATTCTGACTCGGAGATAACCGAATGTTTCCTTCACCTAATTGAGCTATCTCACGTAATGCAGTTTTTAACTTCCGGTCTGCGGTATCAGCGATTCGACCACTTTGGATGAAGAGTGTAAAAAACCACTTTCCATCGGAGCTTCGACGCCATCCGTAATCGTCTTCGATCGTTGTAAATTTAACGGTGTGTGCCTCTGCCAGTTTAAACCCAGCACGAGTTTCCACTTCATTTTTAAACCACTCGATCCCTCGATCATCGATGGTATATTTCAAACGAGCATGGCGGCGGTTTGTTCTATCACCATAGTCGCGCTGCGCCGTAACGACAGCCTCCGCGAGTTGATTAATCTGATCTGCAGTACAGAATCCGATGGTATCAGCCAAACGAGGATAGGTCTCAGCTCGTCCATGACTCATTCCCAATCCACCACCCACGCTGACATTGAAGCCCAACAAGCGGCCTTCTTCGACAATCGCAACAAACCCCAAATCTTGAGAATAAACATCGACATCATTACTCGGAGGAACAGCGAATCCGATTTTGAACTTCCGAGGAAGGTAGGTCTTACCGTAAAGCGGCTCTTCTTCCGCCTCTCCTCCGGCCACTTTTTCATCGCCTATCCAGATTTCATGATAGGCTTTCCCAGTTGGAAGCAAGTGCTCGGAAACTTTTTTACTTAATTCGTAGATCTCCGTATGCAGTCCTGATTTCTCAGGGTTCGGCGTAAACATCACATTACGATTAATATCACCACATGCACCGATCGAATCCATCAACGCTTTGTCCATTCTCTGGATCATTGGGCGAAGATTCCCCTTCAAAATGCCATGCAATTGAAATGGCTGACGAGTCGTCAGACGGATCGTGTCATTTCCCACCTCTCTCGAGAGCTCGTCCATTGTCAGATACTGAGCCAGTGTGCAACGGCCACCAGGCAAGCGAACCCGAATCATAAAGGAAAACGCTTTCTCCAGCTTCTGCAGCCGGCGTTCTTTCCTCAGATCACGGTCATCCTGCAAATAAAGCCCGTGAAACTTTGTTAATTGTCCATCATCAGCACTAATGCCGCCCGTCGAAGTATCACGAAGACTTTCAGCAATGGTACCACGCAAATTGCGGCTATTTTCTTTGATAGCCTCGTTTGAAGTTAGTTTTTTGGGTGCTTCACTCTCAGAAGTCATAGGTAGAATATAAGGTAGAAACGATTAAATTTCAAGTTTATTATTACTATTTTAGGTAAAATAGTAAAGATAAAGAAAATTGATAATTGAAAACTCAAAAAATGCCCCTCTTCCCCGGGTAAGCAAGAAATAATTAACCCTACCCACTCTCATTAATAAAAAAGCGGTTTCATCCAATGATGAAACCGCTCTGAAAGAATGACCTCAATCAATCTAAATTAGTAACGGTAGTGACTCGGTTTATAAGGGCCTTTCACCGATACACCGATATACTCTGCCTGATCAGCTGAAAGTTCAGTCAATTCAACGCCGATTTTTTCCAAATGTAGTCTAGCAACTTCTTCATCTAGTTCCTGTGGAAGGCGATAAACACCCGGCTCATATGTTTCACGGTTTTCCCACAAATCAATTTGAGCCAGTGTTTGATTGGCAAAAGAATTGGACATCACAAAAGAGGGATGCCCCGTCCCGCAACCAAGATTGACCAGGCGACCTTCCGCTAGAAGGAAAATAGCCTTTCCATTTTCGAAAACATATTTGTCAACCTGAGGCTTGATATTGATTCGTTCTACACCGGGAAACTCATTTAAGAGATCCACTTGAATTTCATTATCGAAATGGCCAATATTACAAACAATCGCTTGATCCTTCATTTTGGACATATGATCGGCAGTGATGATATCTTTATTCCCTGTCGTGGTCACATAAATATCCGCCCTGCCTAGGGTCTTTTCAAGCGTCGTTACTTCATAACCCTCCATCGCAGCTTGCAAGGCACAGATGGGATCAATCTCTGTCACAATGACCCTGGAGCCAATCCCTCTAAATGATTGAGCACAGCCCTTCCCAACATCTCCATATCCACAGACAACCGCAACCTTCCCTGCCAGCATAACGTCGGTGGCTCGTTTGATTCCATCGGCTAAGGATTCACGACAACCATAGAGATTATCGAACTTTGATTTCGTTACAGAGTCATTAACATTAATCGCAGGTACCAGGAGATTCTTTGCCTTAGCCATATGATACAGACGATGCACTCCGGTAGTCGTTTCTTCCGAAACACCCTTCCAGTCCTTCACTACGTCATGCCAGCGTTGCTGGCTTTCGCCATGAATTTTCTTCAGCAAGTTTTTGATGACACCTTCTTCGGTACTAGAAGCCGGTTCATTCACCCAATCACTTCCATTCTCCAGTTCATATCCCTTATGAATGAAAAGAGTGGCATCCCCCCCATCATCCACAATCAGCTGAGGGCCTTTCCCTCCCGGAAAAGATAAAGCCTGATCCGTGCACCACCAGTATTCCTCAAGTGTCTCTTCCTTCCATGCAAAGACGGGAACACCAGATTTGGCAATTGCCGCAGCGGCATGATCTTGGGTGGAAAAAATATTACAACTGCACCAGCGAACATCAGCGCCTAGATCAACCAGTGTCTCGATCAAGACAGCTGTTTGAATCGTCATATGCAATGATCCCATTACCCGAACCCCATTTAAAGGCTTTTTGACCGCATGCTTAGCACGAATCGCCATCAAACCAGGCATCTCCTTTTCAGCAATTTCAATCTCCTTCCGGCCAAAATCAGCCAATTCGATATCTTTAATTTTATAGTCCATCTCAACTAGTTGTGTACTCATTATTTCGTCCGATTTATTTGATCGCTGCTAACAATTTTTTCACCTTATCGGTCTGCTCCCAAGATAAGTTGCTTTTTCCAAAATGCCCATAGTGAGTTGTTTCCCGATAAATCGGACGAAGCAGTTTCAGTTGCTCAACAATTTCCGCAGGCTTGAAGCCAAAAACCTTTTTAATAGCGCGAACAATTCGCTCATCGCTCACGGTTCCTGTTCCGAATGTATCCACCGAAATACTCACAGGCTTCGGATAACCAATCGCATAGGCGACCTGTAATTCCACAGAATCAGCTAAACCTGCTGCCACGATGTTTTTCGCAACCCACCGACACATATAAGCAGCTGAGCGATCCACCTTGGAAGGATCCTTCCCCGAAAAAGCACCGCCTCCATGGCGGCCCCATCCTCCGTATGTATCCACAATAATCTTTCGTCCAATCAAGCCCGCATCTCCTTGTGGCCCACCCTCAACAAAACGACCTGTCGGATTGATCAAATACTGAGTTTTGTCATTCAACATCTTCTTTGGAAGAACCTTCTTTATCACATGTTCCACAAGAAATTCATGAATTTCAGCATGAGAAACATCTGCTGTATGCTGTGTTGAAATAACTACATTACGAATAGCCACTGGCTTATTGTCTTCGTAAGCAACCGTCACCTGAGATTTACAGTCAGGGCGCAACCACTTTACGTTTCCCGATTTACGTAATTTTGCTAGTCTCCGCAAAATACGATGGGAATAGATAATCGCCGATGGCATAAGTTCGGACGTTTCATTGCTCGCATAGCCAAACATAATGCCCTGGTCGCCCGCTCCCTGCTCCGCACCTTTTTTACCCTTAGCCCGGGCTGCATCAACTCCCTGAGCAATATCAGAGGATTGTTTTGTCAGAGCATTGGTAATGAAAACTGTATCGGCATGAAAAACATCGTCATCATTGATATAACCAATCTCGCGAATCGCTTTGCGCACAATCGTCTCATAATCCAGTTTTGCTCTGGTCGTTATTTCGCCTGCGAGAAAGACCAGATTGCTCTTAACCATTGTCTCACACGCAACACGACTAGTCTTATCAACCTTCAAACAAGCATCCAAAATGCTGTCCGAAATATAATCAGCGACCTTATCAGGATGGCCTTCGCCAACTGATTCCGAGGAAAATACAAAGTTTTTTGGCATAGGAAAGCGTCAGTAACTCTTCATTCAAAGCCCTTCTGGCAAGAAAAATATCATCACATAGAGATTTTTTGATACAACAAATAGAGCTTTCGGAATCTTGGCTTGCCTATATAGATAAGCAAAAACTCAGGCTTTTAACGTAAAATTTAGGTAAAGCTCCCCAAACCAAGGTCGAAAGAGTAAGGCAAGGAAGAAACTACCCATGCAATATAATCTAAAAGTAATGATAGTGGACGATGATCAGCACGTCCGAAACTACATGGCCATCCTGGTCAAAAAAATAGTCCTCAGATCAGTCCTCCTTGCTGATGATGGAGACGCTGCCGTTGAAATGTATAAAGAGCAGCGGCCGGACCTCGTTTTAATGGATGTCAATATGCCCAAAACAAATGGGTTACAGGCACTTGAGAAGATCAAGCGAATCAATAGTGACGCCATCATCATCATGATTACCTCTCTAGCGACTCGAAGTATCGTCGAAGATGCTGCTGATTTGGGCGCTTCTCATTTTATCCGCAAAGACACTCCCAAGGATGAAGTCATAGAGATCATAAAAGAGATCATTGAAGAGTCCCTCGTCTCTAAGAAAAAACAACCCTCCAAATAATGCCGAACGATCAGGTAGATTATTCTCCGCCAAAAGATAACACTAAACTTCAAGGTGTTAAATACTCACTGCCCGCACTTTTGGCTGAACTGAAGATTGAACGGACGTCGTCTATCTTTTCTAAAGAATTATTGGATCAGTTAGAAATCAGTAAAATTTTTACAGAACGAAAAAAAGCACGTGAGCGAAACAAAAAATCCTAAATTCAGTGAGATAATCCGGGAAGAACCTTATTCCATTGATGAGGAACTTCTTGCACCACTCCTTGAAATCCACCAGCCCGATTCCCTCGATCTGCTCGAAGCGATTATCGAAGAACGAATTCTCTCAAAGGCTGATGCGACCCAAGCATGGAGCAATTCGATCGGCGTCGCATATATTGAGCCTTACACCACGATTATAAACAATGAGGCACTGGCTCTCATTCCGTTGGAAATCGCTCAGAAAACAATCATTCTCCCTCTCTACATCTTTGATTCAGTTCTGACGGTTGCAATGACCGATACTACCGATGAGGCCTTAATC
>JAESUN010000289.1 GCA_016763045.1 Opitutaceae bacterium
AAGTGTTACCCCAATATCCGGTTCGCGGAATTGTTCTCCAATGATTCTGACGACCGAATAGATGAAGATGTATTCGCCCAGTAGTTGGCCTGGATATTTTTGAGTAACGTCGCTCTTCCAGAATCGCAGCTGTGCGTAAATAAGAAGAAAAAATCCTTCGAGAGCTGCTTCATACAGTTGAGATGGATGACGAGGTGGGATTTGAGAATGTGGTAAACCGGGGGCACTCTGTGGAAAGGTAAAGGCCCACGGCACAGTGGTTATCTTTCCCCAAAGCTCACCATTCATGAAATTAGCGATTCGTCCGAATAGTAATCCGGCTGAGGCAAAAGAGGCAACGATGTCTCCAGTGCGAAGTAGAAGGATTTTATGTTTTCGACGTATCCAGAGTGCGGCGAGGAAAACTCCAAAAAATCCACCATGGCTGGCCATTCCTCCTTCCCATACCTTGAAAAAATCAAGGGGTTTGTGGAGCAATACTTCTGGGGTATAAAATAAGAAATACCCAAGACGTCCTCCGACGAGGACTCCAATGATAAGAGCATAGAGAAAGTCTGTCTGTTGAGATAGGGTCAGGACGCTACGTCCTTTTTTCGTGTAGATGTGGAGTAGCCACATCGCAAAAAGAAAGCCTGCAAGATAAGCGAGTCCATAGTAGCGGATACCAAAAGAATCCGTGAATTTGATGAGAAAGGGCCTAGCCTCGTGCTGAAAATAAGCCAAATGGAACATGATTATGACAAATTATTTTTCTTCGACTGAAGGTTGTTTGAGATCCTCTGTCTTTTCTTCTTGTCGAGGGTTTCGTAATCGAGCCAGTTCACGCATGTCGATTGCGACATCATCTTTTTCGAATATTTCTTTACCGAGGATATGTTCGATAACGTCTTCCATGGTTAGAACGCCTGCGACAGAGCCAAATTCATCGACAACGACAACGAGCTGTTGTTGTGTTTTGAGAAAGAGCTGTAGTGCAGAAGCTGCCGAAACTGTTTCGGGGATAAAATGGATTTCCTGCATGAGGTTTCCCACGATTTCGCTATCGAGATCATCCGCCTTTGCTTTCAGTAGATCCCTTCTTCTGACGAGTCCTACCATTTTTTCAGTATCATCCTCGTAAACAGGGATCCGAGCAAATGGGATATTAGCATATTCTGAGAAGACTTCGGATAGCGTCAGATTTCGCTCAAGTGCTGTTACGACAGTACGTGGGGTCATGATATCACCCACACGGACATCATCCAGAGAAAGCGCGTTTGCGATGATATCCGATTCATCGTCTGAAAGGGTTCCTTCTTTGGCGCCTTTCTCGGCCAAAAGAATGATCTCTTGGTCTGAAGTCTCCTGAGTGGGCTGCTTCTTTACGACCAAACGAACAGATAGATTGCAGAGGTAATTGATAGGGGAGAGAATCTTCGTTAAGAGAGTTAAAGGCCCTACTATATAAGGCTGAAGTTGAACCCTGTAAGCCACCCCCATATTTTTAGGAATGACTTCAGAGAAAATCAAAATGCCCAAGGTTAAGGCCCCCGAGACAAACCCCAGCCAGGCTTCACCGTATAATTTTGTGGCGAACCCACCGACGAGCGTGGCTCCGAGGGTATTCGCAATAGTGTTGAGAGTGAGGATAGTCGAAATGGTATTAGCTATTTCTTCTTTAAGGTTTTCCAGGAGTGCTCCTTCTTTGGGTAAACGCTTCTTAAGAAGTTCGACCTCTGCGACTGTTGTACTCAGGATCAATGCTTCCAGCAGTGAGCAAATAAATGAGACCCCCAGAGTAAAGAGTATAGCTCCGATGAAGGTCGTCATCGTTGCGTTGATTGGCTTCCTCTCAAGTGAAAGCTTTTTCTTTTCTCACGAAAGGAAACTGTTTGATAGTATTGTTTGAAAGAGAGGGTGGTGAGCATTGGAGAAAGAAGAAGTTTAAGGCAACTTCGATCACTACTCCCATCCTCGGAGTCATCACAGGATTGTTTTTCCATTTTTAGCAAATGTCATATTAGGTTATTCTAACGGAAAAAAGCAAGCACCAGCATCAGGATGTTTGAAATCATGAAAATCCCTTCAGGCAATAGGGCTATATGACCGTTATTTTGAATACCTTTCGGATTGAAGGAACTGTTCATCTCCTGGCTTGTTTAATTCCCAGTAGGGAATTCTAACGGAGGAACGAAGTGTCAGTTTGCCTCCATCCCACATGTTCCATTTGACCAAACGGTAAGGTCTTTCTTTTTCAAAGGAGAGGATGTCAACTCCCTTAGCGTGTGTGACAGTTACGTGTCGGTTTGTTTCGGATGATGTGATCGTGAATTGAGCAGAAGAACTTTTGATGGGGTGTGCTTTTGAATGAATGGTAGAGGGAACCAATGGAGCAGAGAAGGTGGAGATTTCTTCCCAGTTGAGGGTTCTGAGCTTCCAAGGAAGTTCATCGTAAAAAAGAGTGTTAGAGGGGAAATGGCTCTTGTTGTCTACTTCGTCCATTCCCTCCCAGTAGGTAAATGCTTGATAATGGAGTTCATTCTCAATGAGACGTCCTTGTTTGTATGTATTGCCACAGCTGTCTATACTGGAGAGACTGAATTTTAAGAGGTCGCCAGTGTCGATTTCCCAAAAGGAGGAATGCATTTGGTCGTAGCGGTAACTTCCTGTTGGGACTCGAATAATCTGGTTTAGCTTAAGGACATTGTAGGTGCCAGCAGCTTTCCCGTTGTTGGCTTTTACCAGGCTTTTGGAGGAGAAGGGCTCTCTCACTAAAATATGACGAACTTCAGATTCCCGGGGGATCCCGTAGCGAAGTAGGGTTGCGTCGTAAATAGTGTATTCTGCTTTCCCCTCTCCCCAGATATTCTCGTCTTGTAAGAGGCTTTGGCTAAAAGGAGTGGCTGCCGTGATAGAAAGAGTGGAGGTAATAAGGACGAAACAAAGTAGGAAAAGATGCTTGAATGAGTAGCTCATCTGTTTAACCAAAGATCATCGAATTGTAAAATACAGGATGCTTTTTGGGTATATGAACACAGCTCTGCCATGCGGTGAGTTGTTTATTCCAAGAGTATTCCGCAACGGTTTTCACTAATGGGAAATCTGTTGCGTAGTTACTTTACGCTTACTTAATGGATCTTTTTCGGGCGTTTGAATCAAGAATACGCTTGCGAAGGCGAAGAGACTTAGGTGTCGCTTCGACGAATTCATCCGGTTCGATGTATTCGATGGCTCTCTCCAATGATAGACGTATAGGAGGTGAGAGTTGGATTCCTTTTCCTTCTCCTTGGCATCTGAAATTTGTTAACTGTTTTCCCTTGGTTGGATTGATTGGCATGTCCTCGGTCCGAGGGTTTTCTCCCACAATCATTCCTTCGTAAACTTCTTCGCCTGCCCCAACAAAAAGTTTTCCTCGGCTTTCAATAGCGGCAAGAGCATAGGCTCTGGTCGTTCCTCTTTCCATTGAAACCAGCGTTCCTGTTTGGCGAGTTTTGATTTCACCCATCCATGGAGTGTATTCCTTGAAAAGGTGAGACATGACACCGCGGCCACTGGTTGCATTTACCAGATCGATTTCCAGTCCAATCAATCCCCGGGTAGGAATCTCCGCTTCAATGGTAACTGTGCCATTATGGGTTTCCATATTCGTCATCTGGCCTTTTCGATTGGCTAGATTTTGAATAATGGCGCCAACGCACTCTTCCGGGGTTTCTATCCAGAGAGTTTCGAGAGGTTCCATTGTTTTTCCGTCGACGGTTCTTGTAATAACGGTAGGGCGGGATACGAGAAGTTCAAAGCCTTCTCGACGCATTTGCTCGACCAGAACCGCTATCTGCATAGCACCTCGAGCACTGACGTTGAAGCTTCCTCCTTCTGGAGAATCTTCGACTGTAATCGAAACATTTGTTTTTACTTCGCGGTAAAGACGGTCGCGTAATTGGCGGGATGTGACGAATTTGCCCTCCAGTCCAGCTAATGGACCATCATTAACGGCAAATTCCATTTGAATGGTAGGAGGATCGATCTCAACAAAGGGAAGAGCTTCACCTTCTTCTTCAGCCGTTAGGGTTTCGCCGATGTCGATTTCCGTAAATCCAGATAGTCCAACGATATTTCCTGCTGAGGCTTCAGTGGTTTCGATTGTGCTAAGTCCTAAGTATTCGAATATTTTGGAGATTTTGCAGCGTTCCCTTTTTCCGTCTTTATGAATGACAAAGACGGGATCTCCTACGCGAATGCTTCCGTTTAGGATCTTTCCAACAGCGATACGTCCGACATAATCAGACCAACCAATGTTGCTGACCAACATTTTGGAAGGTTGAGAAGCATCTACTTGAGGAGCGTTGACATGCTCTAATACTGTCTCAAAAAGAGGAGTCATATCCTCTCTTTTGTCCTCCAGCTCTTTAACGGCAAAGCCGGCTTTAGCGCTAGCGTAGATAAACGGAGCATTAAATTGTTCTTCTGTGGCATCGAGTTCGAGTAGAAGTTCGAGTACCTTGTCGTGCACTTTGACCGGGTCAGAATGTTCGCGGTCAATCTTATTGATGACGACGATGACTTTTAGGCCTTGTGTGAGGGCTTTACGTAAAACGAAACGGGTTTGAGCCTGAGGGCCTTCATAGGCGTCGACTAAGAGGAGGACGCCGTCAACCATTTGCATCACACGCTCAACTTCACCGCCAAAGTCAGCATGGCCCGGTGTGTCGACGATATTGATCGTATTACCCTGCCAGTGAACGGAGGTGTTTTTGGACTTAATGGTAATCCCTTTTTCTCGTTCAAGATCCATAGAATCCATGGCACGTTCTTCAACGGCTTGGCTTTCTCTATAGACGCCACCTTCCTGTAGTAATTTATCGACCAAGGTTGTTTTTCCGTGGTCGACGTGGGCAATAATGGCAATGTTTCGGATGTTGTCGCTATTCATGGCAAATCTGCTGAGCAGAATAAAAGGGGCGAACGTTGGCAGTGCTTATGTGGAAAAGCAAGTATTAGCTTCGAAGAAAATAAGGGGGTTTTATGTTTTAACTTGGGGTGAAAAGGGTTTTGCTTGGCGTTTATTCATGACGGATACTCCAAAACTCCCTATTTACGAAATTGAAAGCGATTTTTTAGGGAGTATCCAGAAGGAGAGCAGAATAGTCATCCAAGCCCCAACGGGATCGGGAAAATCGACTCAAATCCCGCAAATGCTTTATAAAGGAGGTTTCTTGGACGAGGGGGAGGTTGTTGTTTTGCAACCTCGGCGATTGGCTGCACGTTTATTGGCGAAGAGAGTTGCCTCAGAGGTAGGGACTGAAGAAGGAGGATTGGTTGGGTATCAAGTAAGGTTTGAATCTCGGATCTCGTCCGAAACGAAAATTCGGTTTGTGACAGAGGGAGTGCTCCTTCGGCAGATGATGTCAGATCCTTTGTTAAAAGGAATTTCTGTTTTAGTTTTTGATGAATTTCACGAGCGGCATCTTTACGGAGATATTACTTTAGGCAGAGCTTTGCAGATTCAACAGGAGGATCGGCCAGATTTGAAGATAGTGGTTATGTCGGCGACTCTGGAGGCTGAAAAACTGGAATCATATTTAAGTCCTTGTAAGGTTCTGCGGTCTGAAGGGAGGGTATACTCTGTTGAAGTGGCTTATTTGAGCCGGTTGCCTGAAAGGGGCAAAAACGAGATTTGGGAGATAGCTGCTGCGGAAACGATTGCATTGATGAAGCGTTATTCGAGTGGGAATGTTTTGGTTTTTATGCCAGGAGGTTATGAGATCGCTCGGACGGTGGAGCTTTTGAAGGCGAGACTTTCAGGTCGGCACTTTGAAGTTTGTCCTCTACACGGGGAACTACCACTTGTGGAGCAGGATCGGGCCATAGAGTAAAGTGACCGGAGAAAAATTATTGTTTCTACGAACGTGGCCGAAACTTCTCTTACGATTGAAGGGGTAGAGCTGGTAGTTGATTCAGGACTTGTTCGAATGGCTCGATTTGATCCTAAGCGTGGGATTAATGCGTTGACGATCGAGAAGATCAGCATGCCTCTGCGGAGCAGAGACGAGGACGGGCGGGGAGAACTAGCCCTGGTCATTGTCTGCGGCTCTGGACGACAAGAGATCATGAATTGAGGTCGGAAAAGGATCTTCCTGAGGTATACCGTCTGGATTTGTCAGAAGTGGTTCTTGCGCTGAAGGTGAGCGGGTTGAAGGATGTAAGCTTGTTTCCTTGGGTAGATGCGCCTTCGGTTGAATTACTTGAAAATGCCGAGAAGTTATTGAGGGATTTAGGCGCTGTTCATCACGGAAGTGGTGACATTACGGAGATGGGGAAGCAGATGTTAGCTTTTCCTCTTCATCCTCGGTATGCCCGCATGATGTTGGCTGCGGATCACTATGGATGCGTCCCTTCAGTGGCATTGATGATTGCACTCACACAAGGACGAGGGATCTTTTTGCGGAAGGTTGATAAAAAAACAGAGCAACGGAGAGACGATGTTTTGGGTATTGATGATCGTTCGGATTTTACTCGAATGATTTCAGCGTGGAACTATGCGAAGCAGGCACGGTTTTCTGTCGATGTTTGTCGCGAGTTAGGTATCCATGCTCAGGCTTCTCGCCAAGCAGCTCGGGTTTTTGAACAGTTTCTTGGGATTGCTCAAAAAAAGGGGCTTTCGACGCTGGTTGATTTAGTGGAGGGCGATGAATTGGGGAAGTGTTTGTTGAGTGGGTTTTCGGATCAACTGGCTCTGAGAATCGATAAAGGGACGTTACGTTGTTCCATTGTGCATGGTCGTCGCGGAAATATTTCAAAGAGCAGTGTGGTGCAAAAAAGTCCCCTTTTGGTTGTTGCTGAAATAAGTGAAATCGAAGGAAAAAAGGGTGAGGTAGCAACGGTTCTTTCCATGTGTTCAGAAGTAAATGAATCTTGGTTACAAGAGCTGTTTCCTGAAGAATTTAGAGAGGACCTGATCGTATCACTGGATTCATCGGGTAAAAGAGTAGTGGAACGGAAAAGGCGTCTTTTTCGGGATTTGATTTTGGAAGATAAAGTATCTGAGGTGGAGTCAGATGATGCGGCTGCTGAAATACTGGCTGAAGAGATAGTGAAGGGGAGATGCAAGCTTCCTGCTTGGGATAAGTCTGTGGAACAGTGGATCCATCGAGTGAATTGCTTTCATTTTTTATTTCCGGAATTTGAAGTTGCCTCTATTG
>JAESUN010000290.1 GCA_016763045.1 Opitutaceae bacterium
GAAGCGGCAGATCGCAGATTGCTTCAGACCGACATCAGCTCAAAGGTGGGTCAATAACGGGCACAATCGTGCAGAGATAATTTGCGAAGAAAATTGCGTGATTTTTGCAATACCGCTCCAGTAAGAGCCTTACGCTCAACGATATCTCTTCATCCTGTGCCGTTTTGGAACATCTATGAGGCTGCGGCGACGCGAATATTGCAGATCTGGGCGCGGGTTGTTAGACATCGAGACATCAGCGACGGGAAGTTTGAAATGGACGTAGGTATGAAATTGAGAAGTTCAGTAGGGGCGCGAGTGACTTCACAGGACGCGAGCTCCCGCAGAGGTTTGTGGAGCACTGCGCTGTTGGCGTCGATGGCATTTTTCGTTGCAGCGTGTGCTGGTCAGGGACCCAGGACGTCGGCTGGTGGAGTAGTCGCTATTCAGCCAAGTGCGCAGGAATATCGGTTGGGGTCTGGCGACAAACTTCGTGTCATCGTCTATGGCGAGCAAGATCTGTCCGGTGAGTTTGATGTCGATAGTACAGGGTCGGTCTCCCTCCCTCTGATTGGCGAAGTAAAAGCTGCCGAAAAGACGTTGTGAGAACTGGAAATTGCCGTTGCGGCCAAGCTTCAGGAGGGATATCTAACCGATCCCCGCGTCAATATTGAAGTCCTAAATTACCGGCCCTATTACATCGTCGGTGAGGTAGAAAAACCTGGAGAGCTCCCTTACTCAGCAGGAATGACGGTTTTAAACGCAATAGCAGTCGCCGGTGGTTACACTTATCGCGCTGACACAGCCCGAGTTTATGTCACGCGACCCAATCAAACGGGTGAAATCGAGTATCCGGCGGATCAATTGTTGCGTGTGAGTCCTGGCGATATTATCCGCATTCCTGAGCGTTTTTTCTGAGTTTGGGGCGGTTTTTGGCTTTTCAGGCGTCATATCTAGGGCACCAAAGCAGATATAGTTAAGTTAGCGAGCGCTTTGTTGGGGTGGCTCGCTTCCTTTTTGGGCTAGGTTTCAACGTCGAAACCTTACTATGTTGGTTAACAAACTGTTGCCAAAGTACGACTCGCAATATCCAACTGTGCGAATACACGTAGCGCAGTTTTTTTTCGGGGATTTAGTGTTGTTGTCGGCCGACAGTGTTGTATATTTGACTCAACAAAGTGTGGCTGATTTGATTCAGCTGAGTGTTGAGACAGGGGACTGTAATGAATAGGAATTTTTTTCTTTCTGCATTGATTGCGGCAATTATTGGTGTTGCTGCGATGTCTTCCGTCGCGCGCGCGGATGTGGCGACGGATATCGCTGCTGTTTTGGCGAATGCGTCGTTGACTGCTGAGGAAATCGCAGTGCAGGTTGCCGAAATGGTGACCAATGCGGAGGATCCGTCCGCAGCGGCGGCAATTATTCTTGGAGCATTGGCTGGTGCCAGCGACGCACAGTTGGAGGGTGTCGGCGTTGGGCTTGGTAATGCTGTTCTTGCTCTCCAGCAAACGGATGCGGCAGAGGCGTCTGAAGTGGCGTTGGAGGTAACAACCGCTCCGGAGGCTGTTCAAACCTCATTCGCTACCACCACGGGATCGACTGCGGCAGTCTTGGCTGGGGGGACTGGGGATAGTCTGCTCGGCACGGAGAGCGGCAGCAAGAGTGCTGACTGAATGAGTGGTGCTGGTTCTGAAATTGGCCGGTAAATTGAGAAAGCCATCTCGGCTAGCCGAGCATGCGGGAAGATTTAGGGGAAATCGATGAGTATCGTCAAAAAAGTCATGTTGCCGCTTGTGTCGGTGGGGCTTCTGATGAGTAGTGCTACATTTGCTCAGGATGCTCGTGGGGGGGGTGTTGGTGGCAATGCGCGCCCGGATTATGATCCCGTAGGGGTGAGAGTCGGCAGCTTTCTGCTGTTCCCGTCGGTTGAACTCGGGGTGGGATACGACGATAACATTGGGCGAGCCAGTACAAATCAGACCGAAAGCGTCGGATTTACAATATCCCCAGAACTGCAGTTGCGCTCTCAGTGGGGCCAGCATGAGCTGAACTTGTCAGCGCAATCTCAGTCCAATTTGTATGCTGAAGATTCGGACCTGAACTATACCGACTATAGTGTTGGGGTTGATGGTCGGTTGGACGTTTCTAGCTCGACGAATATTGAGGCAGAAGCTTCTTATTCTGAGTTGAATGAAGAACTGGGGACTGTGACGGCTCCGACTGGGGCGGCCGATCCAGTGGAATATACTTCCTGGGATGTTGGCGTACAGCTGAATCAACGCTTTAACCGTCTGACAGGCGAGCTCGAAGGTACTTATGGCGAGCTCGATTATGATGATGTGAGCAATCTTGTAGGCGGTATTATTGATAATGATATTCGGGATCGTGCCACCGCGGAGGTCCGTTTGCGCCTCGGCTATGATGTCAATCCAGGTGTGAACCTTTTCGTTGAGGGGGCTGTGAATGAGGTCGATTATGACCAAGCGCCGCCGGTGGTTGCTGTTAATCGCGATTCCGACGGGTATCGTGTTGGGGCGGGCGCCACGTTTGAGCTCACCACACTAATAACCGGCGAGATTGTAGTTGGTTATCTGGAGCAGAGCTATGACAGCGCCGCGCTTGCGGATGTTTCTGGCTTGGCGGCAGACGTTGACGTCGCATGGTACGTCACGCCTTTGACGACAGTTTCTCTTGGTGCTGGATCAGAGGTGCAGCAATCCGATACTACCGGATCAGGTGGCTTTGTGAGCCAGTATGTGGAGCTGGGAGTGGATCATGAGTTGCTGCGAAACGTAATTCTTTCAGCAGATGGATCATTTACAAACAATAGCTTTGAGGGTATCGCGCGCGAAGATGATGTGGTTTCTTTTGCAGTGGCAGCGGAATACTTGATCAATCGCAACATGTCTCTAAAGGCTAGATATAGCTATGAAGAGCGGGATTCAAACGTGGCAGGGCGCGACTATGATCGCAATCGCATTGGGTTGATCCTTCGGTTGCAAATGTAACATGTAGTCCGGTGATGGCCTGCCGGTTGTTGTCGCTGATCAGATAATCGGATGTGCATACTTTCGGTTATCTTCTCGGCACGAATGTGCCGAGAAGGGCGGAGGAGCTCTCCGATCTCTCCCCAAACTGTGATAGTGAGGCCATGGCTCAATCAAATTCGAGTGTCGGAATATCCGGCGGAACCTTTCCTGACGGGGCGTTTGAATCTGGGGTCTCACCAGATGATGGCCAAGGTGGTACCACCATAGAGTTGCGCGACATTATTGCCTTCATCCGACGGCGATTTCTGACTCTTTCTGTGACCACTATCGTAGCCCTTGTACTGAGTGTGATTGCTCTCTCTCAGATCACACCTCGCTATGAAGCGACGTCAACTGTCTTGCTTGAGGCAAGGCAGTC
>JAESUN010000291.1 GCA_016763045.1 Opitutaceae bacterium
TAGTATTTTAATGGTCATGAGTTCCTCTAATGTGATCATGATGCTCCTCATTATGAAAAGCATCAGTGTGAGTCATGTGGCTCACTTTTCAACCGTTGGGGTGGCTCAGTTTTGCATCGTTGGTAACAGTTTGCCGAAGATCTGAGAAAATATAGAAATAAAGTTTATGGCCATGTAATGAAAGAGCGCTTCGATCAATATCCTCTTGGTGAGTTCTATTCGAAGCATCATGCATATATTGCATGGTTTGTTCATAGCACTGAACACTGGTGGTCGTCAGAGGTCTCCGAATTGGCTAGCCACAATGCAGTTCAACAGTTTTCAGAGCAACTAACTTTTGGGCAAAGAGAGTGCGAGTAAATACTCATAACAAGGTGCTCAATTTCGTTCCGGCCGCAAAAAGCGCGGCCTCCACGGGACAGCCTACGCGTTGCTTCGGCTGCCCATTAGCACGGAGTTAAGTGTACAAATCTATGAATCTACCAAAGTACGCACAAGAAGAATTAAATAACGGAAATTCTGTAGAAAGATATTTTTGCATTAATTGCAAGGTAGGTAGATATTTTAGTGACTTGGATAATGGCCCAAAGTGCCTTAAATGTGGTTCAAAAGAGAAGCTAGAGGTTTCTAGATCTCTGACATCTCGTGAAAAAAATGAGATAAGAGAAGCTTCTGGTGGAACGTGTGCTAATCCAGGCTGCAGTGCATGGAGAACACATATCCATCATATTGATGAGTGGGCTATTTTTCACTCTGATGATCCGGAAATTTTGATTCCTGTTTGTCCCTCGTGCCATGACCAAATCCACCATGGGAGCCTCCCGATTTCTCGCGAAACACTAATTTGTTGGAAGAATATTTCGAGAAAGAGATCAATACGCAACCTACATATATACGTTGAGCCTGGGGAGAAATTGAAATTTTGCGCAGGCGGGCTTTGGTTGTTCAATTCTCCAGGGCAGGTGGCACTGCATTTATTTCATCTAGCTCCAAACGTTAAAGTGAAATTTAATGTTCAAGGTAATAAGGTTTCACTAGTAGATATATCAATTTGTGATGTTCATGGAAACTTGGCGGTTGAAGTGCTCAGTAATTATATTGAAGTTATTGATCCTCTACTCGATTGCGAAGAGCGAGCTGGTCACATAAAAATCACTTCGGTTGATATAGAGCGATATTTACCTAGCCATTTGCTTGCAAAATTTCGAGAAAAAGAATCTAGCTTTGCGGAAGAATCAATTACCATCTTAGAAATTGAAGTTACATCCCCTGGAGAGTTAATGCTGAAAGGTTGTTGGTTTGAAAATAATCAAGCCGTTTTAATGACCGAGCAAGGTTTAACTTTTGTGCCACAAATGACTTCACTAGTTTCTAAGGACTCCGAATGTGGCTTAACTTATACTGGTGATAAAGCATTGTTTACTGCAGGGAAAGATAACTCAAAAAAACCAGACCAGAAGGTTAAAAAACAAAAGATGAAGAAAAAACTTAAAAAGCAGGCGAGAAGGAAAAACAGATAGTGCCAAAAACACTTAACAAGGCAATGGTTCGGAATTTTAAAAGCTCCGGTCAAAAAACGGCCTACACTTTTAAATCCGCACATTGCGGCGTTAAAAGTTAAAGGGTGCAAGGAGTCGGAAAAAAGATCGGTAGAAATGACCCTTGCTGGTGCGGCTCAGGAAAGAAGTACAAGAAGTGCCATTTGAATCGGCACATTGAGACGCCTGTTGCTCCTTGGGAGGCTGAGCAGCAGTATCGAAAATCTTTCGGATCCAAGTATTGCTCCTGCCCTGAAAGCTTGAAAAACCAATGTGCGAAAAGGATTATAAAGGCTCATACGGTTTCAAAAAGCAGTTCTTTGCTGAAGATTTCGCGCGATGGTCATGTATATGGGCTAGTCCCTTCCTTTGCCAACCTCACGAAGAATCAAGGATTGCTCGTTCCCGAGCTTGTAGGAGTGAATAAGGCATCGACTTTCACGGGGTTTTGCGGTGTTCACGATAAATCACTTTTCTCTGAGTTTGAGGATAAGCCGTTTGTCGGCTCTGCGAAGCAAGCATTTCTGATTGGCTATCGTGCGTTATCGAGAGAATACTTCACAAAAATGGCACAAAGCGATCTTCAAGACACCTATAAGGATTTAGATAAGGGAAGATCTCAGTCGGCGCAATGGTCAATCCAAGAATTCTCTTTCTTGCATTCAATTGGGGTTCAGTTAGGCCTTAGGGATATTCAAGCGCACAAGTCAAACTATGATGGTGTGCTTGTCTCAGGTCAGTTCGAAAACGTTCGGGCGTACACATTCGAATTCGAAGACATTTTGCCATTAGCTTGTAGCGGTGCCTTTTATCCGGAGCGAGATTTTAACGGCGAGCGGTTGCAAGACCTATCAGAAATGGGGCCGGTGCTCGACAACCTATGTTTTTCTATTTTTGCCAGTGAGAATCGTAGCTATGCCGTTTTTACATGGTTGGATGATAGCGGACTTTCTTGCAATAAATTCATCGATTCCCTAATGAATATGACTGACCATCAGATTTTCCCTGTTCTTGTGCAATTTACATGCGCAACATTTGAAAATGTGTTTTTTGCCCCGAAGTGGTGGGAGTCATTGTCTGGAAGTGCACAAGCACAAATAACAACACTGCTGGCATCAGGGGCAAATCCATTCGTGTTGTCTGAAGACGATGTTCTCGTGGATAAGGGGCTAGATTTAGGTCAGTACAACGTAGCTCGTCAGTATGGTATAAACACTTCTAACAATGCCATTAACTAAGACGCCAAAGCATTTGCTTACTGTAAATCAGTTGCTTTTGCCGAGTGATCTCCATGGTTGTACAGCCTTACATGGCACAGACGCCAATTGTTATGAGGCTTCTCGACCTACCTAGGCTACTGAGCCACGCATCAAAGTTATGACCCTGCTTACTCTGCCATATCCACTACAACCAATGATACCAAAGGCTTTAAGTCTCTTTAAGCCCATAGTATTAGTGTTACACCTTTTTCATATCAATTCGTTAGGTGTAGCACTTTTTTAAAAAGGTGTAACGGTTAATACGTTTAATATCAATCGGTTATACCAATGCCACACCAAATACACCTGTTACACCTTATTTAAGGGTGGTAGGTGCCCCCCGTCCCCTTTTGGGTTTATTCTCATGCGGCGAGGTAAAGAATATTATTAGTATTCATTCGTTGTTTATACTTAAAAACATCAACAGATAAATATCATTCATCAATCAAAAACAACCCACCCACGTATTACAAAATGAGTGGCCAGATTAGAGGCCTTCACACCCATTAGACACGACCAATAATCGGGTGCTTATACCCTCGCTTCACCGCTAATTTGTATCCATGGCAGTGTAATCTTTAAAGAAGTAGTCAAACGTAAGAGTAGATCATCAAGCCCGTCCTACCCCCTCTCCGTAAGTCCCAATACAAAAAGCTCTTTCATTTCCATTAAACGGATGGCCCTCCTTTCAATAAGAACTTCCATGCATTGCACGAAAAGTCTCTAGCCAAGTCCCTGCAAGGGGGTTCAGTTATGGTTTTGATCGCAGGAAAAACAAAAAAGGTACTCCCAAGAGGTTTGAATACTGCGGGTAATTCGACCGCAGGTTCTTTACAGAAGTGGGAGCCTATAGGGGGTTCCGCTATGGTAAGAATCACAGTCAAAACAAAAAGGTACTCCCAAGAGGTTTGAGCACTGCGGGTAATTCGACCGCAACTTTTTTACAGATATGAGAATTTCTAAGGGGGGTAAGGTTGAATATAAAATTAATTAATTATCACGCTAAAAGACGCTAGAACCACTCCAAGCATCA
>JAESUN010000292.1 GCA_016763045.1 Opitutaceae bacterium
AAAGATTTTAGAAATGCCGTAGTTGCTGCACGAAGTGCTTTTGTGAAGTGGTCTGGTGCTACAGCTTATAATCGCAGTCAAATCTTGTATAGAATTGCAGAAATGTTGGAGGGTAGAAAAGCTCAGTTTGTTGAAGAGTTAATACAACAAGGCAGTACAAAAGCAACTGCGAATAAGGAAGTTGAAGCATCTATTGACCGTGTTATTTATTACGCTGGTTGGTGTGATAAATACACTCAATTATTTAGTGCAGTAAACCCTGTTGCTTCTTCTCACTTTAATTTTACTGCTCCAGAACCTACTGGCGTGGTTTCAGTTTTTGCACCAGAAGAGAATAGTTTAATTGGCTTAGTTTCTACTATAATGCCGGTAATTGCAAGTGGTAACACATGTGTAGTGTTAGCCTCAGAAAACTTGCCATTATGTGCAATTACTTTTGCTGAGGTTTTAAATACATCTGATGTGCCCGGAGGAGTTATTAATATTTTAACTGGGCAACGAAGTGAGTTGTTAGAGCATATGGCTTCACACATGGATGTGAATGCCTTTTTATACAGTGGAACTAACAAAAAAGAAATGTTGTCTATCGAAAAATTAGCAGTAGAAAATTTAAAACGAGTTCGGCTAAAAGATTTTTCTAAAGTTTATGCTGTTGAACATGAATCCCCGTACTACATTGAAGACTTTTTAGAAATGAAAACCACATGGCATCCAATAGAAAAAATTGGCGTAGATGGAAGTGGTTATTAAAATAAAAAATCAATCCTTTCTATTTGTTAAAACGTGTTGACTAAGACTGCAAACTAATTGTAAAAATAATGGAACATAAGATTTCAAGAAAAAGACATATAGCTAAAACCATTACCTGGAGAGTAATTGCATCTGGGACAACTTTTATACTTGCTTTAATATTTTTTAGAGACGATCCTCATGCAGCTGAAAAAGCAACAGGAATTGCCATTGCAGAAACAATTATAAAAATGGTATTTTATTACTTTCATGAAAGAGCATGGTATAACTATAACTTTGGTGTAAAACATAATAGAGAAAGTAATGAATAGAGAAGATTGGTTAATTCAAATTATAAATGCTGCTTTAAAAGGGGGTGAGGAAATATTAGAAGTTTACAATTCTGATTTTTCGGTAGAAACTAAAGAGGATAAATCTCCTTTAACAGAAGCGGATAAAAGGGCACATATTGCCATAATGAATTCTCTAGCATCAACGGGGCTTCCTGTCTTAAGTGAAGAAGGAAAACAAATGGATTATTCCGAACGAAAAGATTGGAAACAATTTTGGATGGTAGATCCTTTAGATGGAACGAAAGAATTTATAAAAAGAAATGGGGAGTTTACAGTAAATATTGCTTTGATAGAAGAAGGAAAAGCTACCATGGGAGTTATCTATGTGCCGGTTACTAAGGACTTATATTTTGCAGATGAATTGGCCTATAAAATTGAAGATTTTAGTGAACCAATAGCTTCTATAAATAATCTATTGGGCAACGCTGAACAATTACCAATCTCCCAAACTAGGACCAATTATGTTGTTGTTGGAAGTCGTTCGCATATGAGTGAAGAGACGGAAGATTTTATTAATGAACAAAAAGAAAAACATGTTGAAGTAGCTATTCTTTCTAAAGGAAGTTCTTTGAAGTTATGTATGGTTGCTGAAGGTAAAGCAGATGCCTATCCACGTTTCGCCCCTACAATGGAATGGGATACTGCAGCGGGACAAGCCATTGCAAATGCTTCAGGAGCAAAAGTAATTAATTGGGAAACTAAAGAAACAATGCAATACAATAAGGAGAACTTGTTAAATTCTTGGTTTTTGGTGACCCGATAGAGGTTGTATATTTCTAGTATAAAAAAGAGGCTTTCTAATTAAAGAAAGCCTCTTTTTTGATATTAAATGGAATTAACTATTGAACAATAACTTTTTTAGTTATTCTTTCAGCATCATCCGTGATAGTCACATAATATAACCCTTTTGGTAATTGAGAGACATCAATTTTAATTTCTGAATTCATTGTACCTGTATAAACAACTTCTCCTAAAGTGTTAACAAGGTTAATAGATACTTCATTATTAGATGAGTAATACACATTTAACGCTGAACTTGCAGGGTTTGGAGAAATAGCAACTTTTACACCCTCATCGATAGTAGCTACATCAAGCACTACATTTGGACAGGTATTAGAAAGAAGATTTCTTAACGAAGCATTAACAGCTGAACTTGATGCTGGAAAAGCTTGATCCTGATGTAAAGATGCCCAAGAACCATCCGGACAAATAGCGATGAAATGAGGTAACCCATAACTCGTTTGCTGATTTGTGTGATATGGAGCAGAGTAAAACCAAGAGGAATAAGAACCATATGATTTGATGTCAAATATTGGATTTGTTCCACCAAAGTCAGACATATACTGTGTGATTGTTTTTGAACCATGAGTGGTGTTGTTCACATCTAAAGAAACTATCTCAAGTTTATTTGATCCTAATGGGCCATAATTACCATAAATATCTTCTAATTCTGGAGCAGATACTTGACAGTAAAAACATGTTGTATAGAAGTAATCCATAAGAACAATTTTCCCTGCATTCAATTCCGTTTGAGGGTGAACCGATTTGCTGCCAGTTTCTGTATAGGACGTCATGGTCCAATCTACAGCAGTTCCGGCACCACCGTTGTCGTTAAAAAAATGTTGAGCATTTGCTGCGGTAATTCCTAAGAGAAGTACAGCAGTTAAAGAAAGTAATGTTTTTTTCATAATATTTAATTTTAGTTGGTTATGCTAACAAATCTAGTTTATTTCTTGTCTTTTCGGGCTTTCTCTCCTAATATTCGATTAATATTGTTGAATTCCTATGAGGGATAAAAACAAATTGAACAACAATTAATCCTTATTTTTAAACATTTTATGGGCTATTTTCATTGGATTCTTAATGATAACTTATTCAGCTGTTCAACCTTTTTTTCTCTATCTTTATTCTAAGATTGTTCTTAATTTTGAACTTAACAAATACTATAGAGCTATGTTGAAAAATATATGTATTGTCTTTTCGTTAATTTTCAGTGGTGGATTGACGGCTCAAAGTTTTCAAGAATTGGATACCTTGGATAATTTAATAGGGAATGATTATACCTTTATAGGGACTGGTGGTTATTTGAGCCTAACGAAAGTTCATGTAACCAATATAAGTTCTACTAACAAGACTTTTAAAGCTTCTGTTTATGAAGTTTCTAACCCTACTGGAGTTGATTTTCAAATATGCTTTGATGGAGGATGCTTTATTATTCCTGCAGGAACGCCTTCGTCTGCCCCAGTTATTCCTAATGCAGCACAGTTAATTGCGCCATCTGGAATTTTTAACGAATTAAAAATTGGACCTTTTTCTGGTCTTTGGGTTGCTGGTGATTCTGCTGTTTGGAACATAAAATTATTTAATGAATTAGATGTAAATGATACTGTTACGGCTAATGTAACATGGAAGCATGATGGCTCAGTTAGTATTGAAATAGTAAATAAATTAACCAATGGAATTGATGTTTTTCCTAACCCAGTGAAATCTGAATTAACCATTAACGCTAAGGATAAAAAACTTTCAGAAGTTGTATTAATGGATTTAACCGGAAAAGTTTTCTTACGAGAACCGTTTATGAATAAGATGAATGTCGGCTTATTTCCAACAGGTATCTATATTCTTCAACTGATAGATGAAAATCGGAATTCCAGTTATAAAAAAATTATAATAGAATAGTTTTTTATTTGAAGGAATTAACCGAACAACTTTTTAAGTTCAGTAGCATCTTCTGGCTTCATTTTTCCAGCTAATATTAGGCTCAATTGCCTTCTTCTTAACGCACCTTCAAATTGGTTTTTCTCATCATCAGTTTCCGCTATAACATCAGGAACTTCAATAGGTGTTCCTATTTGATCCACCGCCACAAAAGTGTAGTAAGCATTATTGCTCAAGATTTTCTCACCTGTCCGGTGATTTTCTACAGACACTTGAATAAAAACCTCCATAGAAGAATTAAATGTTCTGGTAACTTTCGATTTTAATGTAACAATATCACCCAGTTTAATAGGATGAGAAAAAGAAACATTATTTACAGAAGCTGTAACAACCGTTCTATTTGAACACCGATGAGAAGATATTGCAGAACAGATATCCATTAAATGAAGTAATCTTCCTCCCATTAAATTACCTAAGGTATTGGTATCATTAGGAAGTACAATTTCGGTCATTATTGCCTTTGTAGAGCTTGCTGTTTTTGTTTTCATAGTGTAAAAATAGTTACAATTCATCTACAAAATCACAAATTAATCGAAAACTATCTTCAAATTCTGTGAGGGGTAATGTTTTAGAAATATCCTCTATGTCATGATAGGCTTTAATTCCACCCATGGTATACATAAAGAAAGAAGGAACACCATTTTCAGAGAACCAATAATGATCACTATTTGCTGCCTTTCCTCTTTTTTTAATAATGGGTAAATAATCATTTTGCTTATTAATAGCAGTTAGTTTGTTATAACGATTTTCGAAAATTGCTCCATTAACAATCATAGCACCCTCACTACCAGTTCCCATTAAATCCATATTAAAAACAAAATTTATTTTATTTAGTGAACCGATTGGGTTTTCTACGAAATATTTTGACCCGACAAGACCTGCTTCTTCAGCTCCAAAGGCAATAAAAATTACTGTTTTTGTTGGAGGCTCCTTATGTGTGTAGTGATATGCTAAATTTAATAGCATTGCGACTCCACTAGCATTGTCATTTGCTCCAGGGAAATAAACAGCTGACCCCATTTTTCCTGAGTGGTCATAATGGGCAGAGAGAATAATAAAAGAGTCTGGAAATTCGGTTCCTTGCACGTATCCTATCACATTTTGGGATTGGTAATCTCGAATGAATTTTTGTTGAATGGAAACATTAATTGTTTTATTTAATCGGTCAATAC
The DNA here is from genome assembly GCA_016763045.1 of Opitutaceae bacterium. GTDB lineage: Bacteria > Verrucomicrobiota > Verrucomicrobiia > Opitutales > Opitutaceae > NORP342. The sequence goes on from JAESUN010000292.1 coordinate 4,973, forward strand.
TTTCTCTTTTTATGGTTAAAATGGCAAAATCATTATGGGTAGAGGATAGACTTTGAGTAAGCTTATTATCTTCAATATTTATTATTCCAACAGCCCCAAATAGATTCATGCGCAACATTGAAAAAATTTCGTTTTCTTTTTCAAAACCGGCATCATCAATAACAATGAATTTATTTCTAAAAAAATCTACAGCAGCCAATTTTTTTAGTTGTTTCTTGGTAGGAACATTGTCATTGGTGTACCATACTATTTTAAACGTTCCATTAATTTGACCTGAGCTAGGGTCGACTAGGAAATCTTCTCCGGGAACTAATTTAATGTCGTTAAAGCTAACTTCCATTTCACCAGGAAAAGTGTTGATGGGGGATTTAAATTCCTGTAAATAAGAGTTGTTAAATGGTTTTAATCCGTGAAACTTAAAATGTTTAACAATGTAATCAGCTGCTTTTTTTTCACCATTGTTAACAGCACCTCTTCCAGAAAAATATTCAGAAGCTAATGTGTCAATAACTTTTCGGGAATAGTCAATATCCTGAGAAAATAGAAAAAAAGAATAAAAA
>JAESUN010000036.1 GCA_016763045.1 Opitutaceae bacterium
GGCGTTCATCTCGATCTTGATTCATGAATTTGGGCATGCTCTTACCGGATTGAGATTGGGTGCCAGCAATGTGCAGGTTTCGCTCTATGGCATGGATGGATTGGCTCGTTTTGATGGGGCATTCTTTTCGCGGAAATCGAGTATTTTGATGACGGCTGCAGGTCCCGGGGCGAGCATTGCGCTTGCGGGTGTCTTTTTTGTTGTGGGAAAGTTTTTGTTTTCGACCGGCTTTAGCCCTTCATATGCATGGGAGCTGGTGAGGTATTTTTTTAATGTCGTTATTTTGATCAATATTTTCTGGTCGATCATCAATCTGCTTCCAGTGCTTCCTCTCGATGGAGGTCAGATTCTCTCTTCGATTCTAGGGCCTGGGCGTGTGAAACAAACCTGCGTTGTCAGTTTTATGACCATTGGAGCCTTGGCGATCTTCCTCTGGATGTGGACCGGATCTTATTATAACCTGATCATTATGGGTTTTCTGGCGAGCCATACCCTGAATGTCTGGCAGTCGAATTCTGCCCGTTAGTTCTCTGTTCGTCTCGTAACATCGATAAAGTTATCGGCGAAACCACTTGTGATAAGATCGGAAGGAGTTAACAGTACGAGTATGACTGACGAAGTTCCTCATAATCATTCGAAAACTGATTCCTCAAAGAAAAAGGAAGAAGAGAGTGGAACTTATTTACAGACAAATATGATCGTCTTTGTCTTTGTTCTGATGGGGTCATTTTCCCTCCTGCTCGTTCCGGAATTTACGGCCAAAGCAGGGCAGTGGGTGCTTTCTTTCTTTAAATAAAAAGAAAGCTACCATCATTGTTTTTCAGAGAGATTTTTTTCGGCTCGTTCCATTCTGAGTGTTTTCTGGCGAAGCTGCCAGGGGTATCTTTTCTCTTCGTGAATGGGGATCTCGGGATAACCGCAGGAAATGATAAAGGCTCTCCGGTCGATATCTGTTTTATTGGGGCCTGCATAGTGTAGACTGTAGGGGAAGTGGATCACAACACCTCCAGCCGGTGTTTCTGCGGGAACGGCTTCTTCGATCTTAACCGCGCCCATTCCTTTTTGAGTTAACTCAAGGCCATGGATACGTGGATCGTTATTGATGGGCTGATGCTCCAGCACATCCAGACCATCCTGGCCTTCGATTCCGTAAGAACTTGGGATATACCAGAGGCAGCCGCCTTCGACAGTGGCATCTTCCAGAGGCATCCGGAAATTGACTTTTTGTCGTTTGCTTCCGTAGCCCCAGTAGGATTTGTCCTGATGCCATGGTGTTGTATTGCCGTATTTGCCTGGTTTTAGGATGGCATGACTGGATTGGAAGGCCGCTGGTTCCTTTTTTTGTAGAACCTGCTGAGTGATGGACTCACAGTTTTTCATGTACTGGGACTCTGTCAGCCATGGCATGTATTTGGTTGGATTGAGAAGTTGGGGCAGGCTTCGTTGCTTGGAGTCTTCGTCCGTTCCGCCCAGATCAAAAAAAAGGCCTTCTTCTTTACCTCGTTGCTCGGCAAAGAGTTGATCGTATTCATCCTGTAATCGGGTCAATTCATCTTTGGGACAAACGTCGGGGATAACCAAAAAACCTTGAGAGAGGGCTTTGGTGATATCGGCATCGGAAAGCGTAAAAGAGGAAAGGGGTAAGGTCATTGTTCCATCATAGGGGAAATAAAATAAAATTGCGTCCGATTTTTGAGGCAGTAGAATTTCAAACATATGGCTATCTCTGTGATGCGAAGACGTGACTATACCGGAAGAGAACTCGGTCTGGATGAGATCCAGCAGGTTGGCCATACTGTTTGCTCACGGGCTCACGCAGGTTTACCGGCTCATGCGCATGTGGATTGTATTGAGATCTGTTATTTAAGGAAGGGACAATTGCACTGGTGGACTGATAACGAGGAAGAGGTTGCAGAGGTAAAAGCAGGGGAGCTTGTCGTAACGCATCCGGGTAAATTACATGGAGGAGTAGATAATATCCACGAGGCCTGCGATCTCTACTGGATATCCTTTATCTCAACTCCCGAAAGGTTTCTTCCTGGTTTGGAGAAAAAATATCATCGGTTGATTTACGAGAGATTACTGGCGGCACCAAGGCATTTTCCGGGTATTCCGAAGATAGTGGATTATTTTGAACAAATGCTGACTGCGATTGAATTTCCTGGACCACTTTCACCGATGCGTGTTCGCAGTGCGTTTCATCAATTACTACTGGAGATTTGTGATTGTGCCTCGACTGATTATAAGAAAAAAGAGGATCCTCGTTTTGAAGAGATTATTGCGAAAGTGAAGACGGATGTTACTTTTTTTGGAGATGTTCCGGATATGGCTGAGAGGGTTGGCCTCAGCTGTAATCGCTTCATCACACTGTTTCGTCGTTATACGGGGTATACACCAATGGACTTTCTCACTCGAGAGAGGATCCAGCAAGCGAAGCAACTGCTGGCAGAGCGATCAAACCGAGTGACCGATGTTGCCTTTCACTTGGATTTTTCAAGCACGCAGTACTTTGCAACGGTGTTTAAAAAATTTACGGGTATGACGCCGAGCCAATACCAGAGAGAAACGTTAGGGTAGAAGAGCATGTGTATACCTCTCTCTTTATCTTGGCGCTATACGATTGACCCTTGTGCGATGAAAGAGCAGTCATTTTTAAAGATTAAACCACCGATTACGGAGATTATCATCATATGGCAAATTACGTAAAGATCAGCACTATTGGAGCTCCGACGCTACCGGTGAAACCGGGCAGTAATGAAGAAGCCTTGGAGATAATGAAGGTGCATTGGCAGAAACTCTTTAGTGAGGTGTTACCGGATCGTCCGGATGTCATTGTCGTTCCAGAAGCTTGTGATCGATTTCCGGCGCATACCCATGACGAACGGAAGGAATATTATCGCTTTCGGGGAAATCAGATGCGCGATTTTTTCGCAGAGATAGCGAAGGAGCATCGTTGTTATATAGCGTATTCGGCAGCTCGGGAGGTAGAGGATGGGACATGGCGGAACTCTACTCAGTTAATTGATCGCAACGGCGAAATCCTGGGGATCTATAATAAAAATCATTTGGTGATCGAAGAAACGACGGAAGGAGAAATTCTTTGTGGGAAGGATGCTCCGATTTTTGAATGTGATTTTGGACGTGTTGCTTTGGCGATTTGCTTTGATCTAAATTTCGATGAATTGCGCCTGAAGTATAAAGAAGCGAAACCCGACCTTATCCTCTTTTCATCGATGTATCATGGGGGCTTGATGCAGCGCTACTGGGCTTATTCATGCCGGGCGCATTTTGTTGGTTCAATTGCTCGAAACCATGGGAGCTCAATTATTTCACCTGTGGGTGAATTCATTGCCTCGACCACTAATTATTTTGGCCATGTCACCGCAACGGTGAACCTCGATTGCAAGGTTGTGCATCTGGATTATAACTGGGAACGGTTGCGAAAGATGAAGGCGAAGTACGGATCTAAGGTGAGCATGATGGATCCGGGGGATTTGGGTTCTGTTCTGATCTCAAGCGAAACGGATGAGTTCACGATTGAGGATATGATCAAGGAGTTTGAGCTTGAGCCTTGGGATGACTATTATGACCGGGCCATGGCGCATCGGCATGAGCCGGGGAATATAGAACCGTAGTTGGATAGTTTTTTTGATTTTGGAGTAGGGAAGGCTAAGCATCCCAGTATTCGTCGAGGTCTACCAAATCTGCTACATCCATGGCGCAGATATGGGAGAATCCATCGACAAATTCGGTGTAGAAGAGATGACGGCGATCTGGGGAGAGAAAGGGGTGGGCATGGTAGCGTTGGCCAAAGGGAATAAAGGGGAGTGTTCGTAGTTTTCGGATTTGAAAACGTTTGGGATCATGCGGAAAGTGGAGCGAAAAAAGATGATGTTCCGTCTTGCTTTGGTTTTCGTAGAAGAGAAAACGACCGGCCGGATCGAGTCCGGTATGGATATAGCCCATGTCGGGGATTTTTACTTCATCGAAGCGATCGCTTTCGAGGTCGTAGCGACCAATGTGGACAGTGCATTGATCGTTCTCTTTCTGATTAGCTTCGTAGTAGATCCCCCGATCAGTAATCACTTGATGACAA
>JAESUN010000293.1 GCA_016763045.1 Opitutaceae bacterium
AACCGGCACACCGCGCTCATCAAGTTTCAGGCTGGTGTTTTTCAGGCCCAGTTTGTCTACGTTCGGACGACGTCCGGTTGCTGCCAGAAGATAGGAGAATATTTCCGTTACTGGTTCGCCGGTTTTATTGGTGTAGCTTATCTCGACACCCTGCTCTACTTTCCGGATTGAGCCTACATTTGCTTCTGGATCCAAATAGAATTCTTCGCCTAATGATTTTAGCGCATAGGCTTTTATCTCTGGGTCCTTCAGCGTTGCCAGAGCGCCGCCTCGCCCAAAAACCTTAACCGCTACGCCAAGGCGACTCAACGCCTGGCCCAATTCCAGACCAATCACACCAGGTCCTAACACTGCCATCGATTCAGGTAAATCTCGTAGCTCGAAGATGTCATCATTGACCAGCAGACGATCCCCAGCTTCGGCAAAATTGGGTGGATAAACGGGGCGTGATCCGGTAGCAATGACTATCCGTTGCGCCGATATTTCCGTATGGTCATCTACCACTAGAGTATGGTCGTCCTTGAACCTGGCATATCCGGTTATTTTGTCATTGCGGTCAAATCCTTCCACTGCCTCCAATACAAACCCGACAAAACGATCGCGCTCTCGCCTTACTCTATCCATTACGGCTTTGCCATCAATGCTCACATCGGCCACATTGATACCAAAGGTTTCGCTGTGCCGTGCATGATGTGCGGCATCGGCTGCCGCTATCAACAATTTGCTGGGCATGCATCCCACACGGGCACAGGTAGTACCGTATTCGGCGGCCTCGATCATTAGCACTTTATTGCCGTTGGATTTCGCAGCACGGTAGGCGCCCATACCAGCCGTTCCAGAGCCAATTATCGCAATATCAACTTTTATTTTTTTCATGACTATTTCCAATATGTTCAGGCTACTTTTTTTACCAAAGCGGCATACTCGCGCAATAGCTGAATAATGCTTTGAGATTCATAGAGCCAGTGGGTTTGTCCATTTTCTTGCTCGATTCGAAGACAGGGAACCTGCGGTATACCGCCTTCCTCCACAAGTTTTTCCAGATGTTCGTTATGGAGATGAATATCTCGCAGTTCAATGTTCAATCCTAATTGATCAATTACCTTCCTGGTTGTGCCACAAAACGGGCAGCTGCGGTAATGATAGAGGGCAAAGTTTTTAATTTGGAATGGATTAGTCATCGTAAGCTCTCCTGCGTGTATTTCATATAAATCAATTGCTTTGTTCTTTACTGGCTGCAGCCAAAGCAGTGTTTTCCATGAACTCAGCCTCGGTATAGCGACGTGAAATATGCTGAGGGCAATTCCAGTCGAAGGCAGTCAGGTCAATTAAAAACACTCGCTCTACCACGGCGCTAAATTTGTCTGTGATAATCTCGGGCAGTATTTCAGCCGCTGGATCAGTCGTGTTTTCCATGCGAATACGCCCAAGTATCTTTAAGCGTCTTCGGTTTGGATAGTCCATCAGGATCAATGAACAGCGGGTGTTGACTGAAATATTTCCGGTGCTTATCAATTGCGTGTTACCACGAAAATCGGCAAAAGCCAGCAGCCTGGGGTCCAACACTTTAAGAAAACCGGTTGGGCCTCCTCTGTGCTGTACATAGGGCCAATTCGTTTCACTGACGGTTGCCATATAAAATGAATCGCGCCTGGATATGAAATCAATCTCTCGGGAACCCATCTTGTCATTGGGACCGAAATTGGTCAGGAGTTTTTCATTATGCGCCAGTGAGCCGTAGGCCTTCTGTTGTTCTTTTACACTTTTTGTAAAAACAGTTTCCGCAAATCGGTGTGACATTTCATTCTCCACAGTTTTGTCATGGTGTAATAATTGTGCGATTAGTTATTAATTCGCGTCTATTAAAAATCAACAAAACTAATTTCCAGATTGCCATCGTTATTGAGATACTCTCGATATTGTAAATACCATACTCTGACAAAGAGATAATCGTCACCACTAACCAATCCGTCAAATCCCAAAATAGCTTCTCGCGAATCAATAACATTTCCTGTTAACAAGGTATTGCGAGTATCTATGTGATCTGTTTGAGGAATGGGATGCACTAAAGAGTCAACAAACAGGCTGCTTGAATCACGCAAGGTGCTGGGGCCAAAAAAAGGCAGCACCAGGTACGGACCCGCGCCTACATTCCAGAAGGCCAGTGTCTGACCAAAATCTTCATTGTGTTTCTCCAGTTTTAAAACAGGCCCGGCCACATCAATAATCCCCCCAATGCCGAAGGTGCTGTTCACGGCGAGTCTTCTCATATCCGACGCCGCTGCAACAATTTTCAGTTGCATTAATTCATTAAAAATCACCCGCACATCATCCAGGTTGTAAAAGAAATTTCTTACCCCTTTTTTCACCAGTACGGGAGTGATTTTGCCATATGCTTTCGCCGCCGGCTTGAACAAGAGTCCGTCAACTATCCTGTTAAATCCGTAGGTCACACGATTTACTTTCTCCAACGGATCATGGCTGGTAGCGGCATTAACTGGTGATATTAACGATGCCAGGATTAAATAACTTGCCAGAACGATACGCGAAAACGCCAGTGCTTTTCGAATTGGCAAGTTAAAGGAGAGAAACCTGAAATCCTGTATCTGCCGGTAAAGTTCAATTGTTTTCATACTTCTCTCCAATTCGCTGAATGAATTAGTTGCAACTTTTTCCCTGTCTATTCTGCCGACACCGCTGGCTTGACCAGCTTGCGAATGAGAAAGTCGCGCATCAGTTCCGCGATTTCCGCACCATGGGATTCCAGCGCAAAGTGCCCGGTATCGAGTAGATGAAACTCCAGATTCTCCAGGTCACGCTTGTAAGGCTCGGCTCCGGCGGCAGGGAATATTTCATCGTTTTCTCCCCACACAATCAAAGTAGGTGGCTGGTGATCACGGAAATATTGTTGCCAGACCGGATACAGTGGAGGATTGGATCCATAGCTGTAGAACATTTGTAGTTGAATTTCCTGATTGCCTTCACGATCCAGCAACGGTTGTACATGCCCCCAGGTATCCGGGCTCACTGACTCAACATCTTTCACACCGTTCGTGTACTGCCATTTGGTGGCCCCCAGTGTCAGCAAAAAACGCAGGGCTTGATCATTAGTCATTTCTGGCTGCTTATAAGCTATTTTTACGTTTTTCCACCAATCGTTATCCAGTCCTATGTTTACCGCGTCACGGTTTTTCCAGTAAGCCCGGATCGGTTCCCAGAAGTCGTTGTCGATACCTTCGAAATAGGCGTTTCCATTCTGAATTATCAGGGACTGAATACGTTCTGGCTGTGCCGCCGCCAGTCGATAACCAATTGGGGCACCGTAGTCCATCAGGTAAAGGCTATAATCTTCGATATCAATTTCATTGATGAACTTGCCCATAAGCATCGCGATATTGTCGAAGGAATAATCGAATTCTGACACTCTGGGCATGGAGCTGAATCCGTAGCCTGGATAATCCGGCGCCACCAGGTGAAATTCGCTACCTAGTTCCACAATAAGTTCTCTGAACATATGGGAAGAGGTGGGAAAACCATGTAGCAACACTATGGTGGGTTTCTCAGGATTTCCGGCTTCACGGTAAAATATATCCAGCCCTTCTATTTTGACCGTATGGTACGTAACATCCGGAACCGCCGCTTTGGCAGAACTTGTAATCCACGCGGACAAAACCAGCAGTAGCAAAACAGAAAGAAAATTTGATTGCCATGTGTTGTGCTTATTCATTGTTGATCTCCGATACATTAGTCTAATAACCGTTGGAATGATGGTTGCGGCCCAATACTCTTCAAGATTTTCCCGTGAACGGCCGGTTCTTGCTGAGCAATGGACTACTCCATTGTTAGTATGCTTGCTGGATTTTTTGAACGGCCTCTTCAGTAGTCCAAACGGAACTGGCGATGAAACGGAAATTCACCAGTGCAGCCTGATAACCGTCACCCTCTGCTACCTGGGCGGCAGCAGTGGCATCAGACACCACCACCACTTCAAAACCTTGCTCCATCAATTCCCTCATGTGAGATTCCGTACACAGATTGGCTGACATGCC
>JAESUN010000037.1 GCA_016763045.1 Opitutaceae bacterium
GCAAACCATCGTTCAGCAGTTGCCTCACCTTTCAAAAACACCATTTCTCGACACAAACTGTCTGCACAACAAGAACCCGTATCCGTTGCGTTCCAAGTAATGCCGAAATGAACATCGCCCGTTTCTTTGAGGTTCAATATGTCTTCGCCGAGCATGTTAATCATCACAGGCTCATCAGTTAACGCACATTTGGAACTGATTTGCGCTCCAGTTTGAAACATAGGCGCAACCGCTAAAGCATCTAATGCACACATGGCATACAGCCTATGGCCGTCAACCCGAACAATATGCTCCCGTTCAGCCGCACTAAAAGGATATGCGCCCGTCAATTCACCACTTGCAGACAGCGTAACCATATCGTTACCATTAAGCACCTGCATCGCTTCAGAAATATCATCCACATAACTTGCCATTTGTTGACGAGAAAGTCCGTGACCCTTGGTCACAAAAGAGCATAGTATTAGTTGATGCAGGCGTTTTATTTTCGGCTCACAGGCTTCTTGGTTTCGCTTTAAAGGCAAAATAACATTCAAGCGTTCAAGTGCTATATCGATCTTATTACTCATCGTTAAATAGAATCTCAGCCATTCTCAACAATCCAACTGCAACGACGTGTAAAACATAAAATTCGTTGACGTGAGATTGGCATTAATTGTTTTTCGTCCTACGTCGCATAAAATATTTTTCTATCTCTACTAAGAACAAAACAGAGGAAGCAATAAAGAATATAGCAAGCCACTGACTAAAGTCGATTGAGGTGGTGCCAAATAGGCTTTGCATGGGTGTTAGGTAGGTAAAACCTAGTTGCAATAGGATGAGAGCTCCAATCGAAATGGGCACATAACGGTTGCCTGTTAAGCCTGCCCAGTTGAATACCGAAGCGGTAATATAACGGGAGTTGAACAGGTAAAAAATTTCGAACATGACTAAGGTGTTTACAGCAACTGTACGCGCATGCTCAATGCTTGCGCCTTGCTCCAAATCCCATAGGAAAATCCCGAACGTACCAACCATAATAATAACGGAAACAAATGCAACACGCCAAACAAGGTATTTTGTTAGCATAGGTTCTTGGGCGTTGCGTGGTCGGCGCTGCATGACCTTTTGTTCTGGCGGCTCAAACGCAAGTGAAAGGGCTAAGGTTACAGCGGTTACCATATTTACCCAAAGTATTTGTACGGGCGTTAAAGGGAGTTGTTGGAAGCCGAGTATGATCGCAGCTAGGATAATGAGCGCCTCACCTCCATTGGTCGGTAAAATGAAGAGGATGGCCTTTTTAAGGTTGTCGTAAACGGTTCTACCTTCTTCTACCGCGTAGGTAATCGAGGCAAAGTTATCATCGGCCAGCACCATTTCGGCGGCTTCTTTAGCTACCTCTGTACCATTAAGGCCCATGGCGATTCCGACATCAGCACGTTTCAAAGCGGGTGCGTCGTTAACACCGTCACCTGTCATGGCGACAATTGAACCTTGCTCTTGCATCAACTTGACTAAAAGCAACTTGTGCTCAGGGTTTACACGCGCATACACGTCAACTGTTAGTACGCGTTGTCGTAATTCTTCTTCGGTTATTGATTCCAGTTCTTGCCCAGTGAGCACGTCATCAACATTAACAAGCTTTATCTGCCGAGCGATTGCGCGAGCAGTGGCCGCGTGATCTCCCGTAATCATTTTTACCCGAATGCCTGCTTTGCCACAAATTTGTACCGCTTCTATAGCTTCTTCTCGCGGTGGGTCGATTAGGCCAAATAGACCTAGCATAACCATGTTGTCTTCTACGTCACTGAACTTTAGGCTTTTTTGTTTTTCGTTAACTTGTTTTAAGGAAATAGCTAATACCCGTTGTCCATGTTGAGCCATTTCTTCAACACGGCTTAACCAGTAATTTTTATCCAGCGGTTGGTCACCCCTTGTTGTTCTTTGGTGGGCGCACATTTCTAAAACTCGTTCGGGAGCACCCTTGATAAATATAAAGGTATCAGCAGTGTGGCTATGGTGTAGCGTGGCCATAAAACGATGTTCGGACTCAAACGGTATTAGATCGGCGCGCGGATATTGTTTTTTTTCATCTTCACTGTCTAGCCCAACTTTTAAACCAGCAACTAGCAAAGCACCCTCCATAGGGTCGCCATGAACAAGCCAGTCATTGTCCTTTTGCTCTAACGACGCATCGTTGCATAGTATTGAGACCCTAGATAGTTCTCGCAAAAGGGGGTGATTATCTGACTGCCCTTCTTTGTCCGACAGCGATATGGCACCGTGGGGGTCGTACCCGGTGCCACCTATGTCAAACAGGTGGTTGGTGGTTGCAATTGTACGTACAGTCATTTCGTTGCGCGTTAGCGTGCCAGTTTTGTCAGAACAAATAACAGAAACTGCACCTAGGGTTTCAACGGCAGGTAATTTGCGAATAATGGCATTTCGGCGGGCCATGCGTTGCACACCAATAGCTAAGGTGATGGTCATAATGGCGGGCAAGCCTTCAGGAATAGCAGCTACGGCAAGGCTTACGGCGGCAAGAAACATATCAGCGCTAGCGTAATCTCTTATTAGCGAGCCAAACGCGAAGGTTATGCCGGCAAGAGCTAAAATGGCAAAAGTTAGCCACTGGCCAAACTGGTTCATTTGACGAATTAAAGGGGTAGTTACTGGCTCAACTTCCGAAACCAGTGTGCTAATACGGCCAATTTCCGTTTGAGCGCCGGTTCCAACCACCACGCCGCCTCCTTGGCCATGTGTAACGAGAGTGCCAGAATAGGCAATACACAGACGGTCTCCCAGTGCGGAATCTTGTTCGACAGAGTGAATATTTTTTTCTGCTGCCATCGACTCACCCGTTAAAACAGACTCTTGTATTTGAAGTCCTTTGACACGAAATAATCGTAGATCGGCAGGCACTTTATCGCCTGATTGAAGCGAAACAATGTCACCAGGAATTAATGCTTCCGCTCGAATTGTTACCTGTCGACCATCACGAATGACCATGGCGTTTGGTGAAAGCATCTGCCGTATGGCCCTTAATGCATCTTCAGCTTTGCCTTCTTGAATAAAGCTAATCGCTGCATTGAGTATAACGACGCCCAGTATGACACTGGCATCCACCCAGTGCCCCAACATAGCGGTGATGCCACAGGCAGCAAGTAACACATAGATGAGTATGTTGTGGAATTGATATAAAAACCTGGTCAGTGGACTACGGACGTTTGGTTCTGGGAGACAGTTGGGTCCATATTGAGCTAGTCTGTTTACTGCCTCTTTATCAGACAGGCCGCTTTCCGTGGTTTTGAACGAGTCAAAGACGGTGTGCACATTTTTGGTGTGCCAGCTATCTGGCGCTATAGTCTCTACTTCCCGTTTGTTATTTTGTTTTTTGAATGCTTTGAGCGATTGACGCGCAGCGATTATCAAGGCAAACAACACGCTTAAAGCTATCAGCCATTCACTGATTTCAGTACCCATAATTCATGTGGAAACGCTATTCATTCGTTAATTATAGACAAAAATATATGGAATTAGTTGCAGTAACCAATGCATCAATCATCTCTTCACCATGCGCCAGGTGGGTAGAATTAGGCAAGCTGATAAATTGCGATTTCGGTAGTGCATTGGCCA